>NZ_JBHTRF010000169.1:0-2584 GCF_042796115.1 Kitasatospora sp. NPDC056446
GATCTGCACGTTGCCCGCGCCGCCAGCGTAGTTGGCAGTCACGCGGAAGTAGCGCGGAACGCCCATGTCGGCGCCAGTGATCGGATGCACCGCGTTGACGCCTGCGATGCTGATGATCGAGCCAGCGGTGATGGCGCCCGTACCAGCGGTGACAGCCAGCGTGGTGCCAGTCTGACCTGCCGCATTGACGGTGTAGCCTGCGCCAGCACCGTTGGTCTGGACCGGCAGCGACAGCTGCTTGTGGAACTCCAGGCCAGCGAACTTGCCAACCGCGTTCTCGCTGAACTCGCCACGCAGCTCATCAGCGGTGTGGAACAGCGGCGCATTGGCCTCGGCCAGGGCGTCGTTGGCATCCACCGAGAAGTGCGCGAAGCGCTCGTCTTCCGGCGCCAGGAAGCGATCCAACATCGAGGACGCATTGCGCCACGGGGTGCGGGTGGCCGGGACGGTGCCCCAGGTGCCGACGACGTTTGAGGTCTGCGCGACCATCGAGGCAAGCAGCACCTGGTTGATCTTGCTGTTCAGCGACGACATCGCCGGGCGCAGGAAGCGCTCGCGGAACCGGCTCAGCTCCAGCTTCTTCTCCTTGGCGGTGAAGGTCAGCGGGACGTGCAGCTGCTGGTCAACGGTCAGGTTGACCGAGGTTTCATTGACGGCCGGAGCGGCGCCACCGCCAGCGAAGTTGGAGCCGGTGTAGGTTACCGGGGTCGGCGGGATCATGACCCGGACCGAATCGCCCTTCTTGTAGCCGTTCACTTCCTCGCTGAACTCGACTTCGCGGTCCAGGTTGATGTTGCGGACAACGCTGTTTTCTTCCCACAGGATCTTCGCCGCCTCGCGGGCGATCATCTGGTGGGTCAGCGCCTGATTGATGTTTGCCATGTGCGTTTCCTCGATTGGTTATCGCTTGCGGCGCTGCTCGCGGTCACGGCGATACCAGTCGTCATCGGTCAGCTTTTCCGGCGGGGTTTCCGTCGGAGCGCGACCACTGACGCGGGGTGCCGGTGCGGGCGCCTGCGAAATGGGCTTGTTGGTCGGGGTTGGCGCGAATGCCGGGGGAGCCGGTTCGGCTTCCTGCTGCGGCGGCGCTGCGTCCAGGCGCGATGCGAAACGGGCGACTGCCCAATCGATCAGTTCCGGCCGGGTGGTGGCCAGTTGGAAAAGCTCGTCCTCGTTCTGAGCGAGGCGATACGCGATCTCAGGGCCACGTTCGTGGACCATGACCGCCTTCTGCAGCTCAGGGATCAGGAACTGCTGCGGGATGGAACCGACGACCTCTTCGAAGTCGGGGTTCTGCGAAGCGAATGCCTGCGCACGATGGGCGTACGCCTGCACCTTCTCCTGCTCCGAGCGGGCTGCAGACTCGGATTTCTGCTGCTCTTCCCACTGCTGGCGCGCCTGCTGGACCTCGTAGCGGGCCGTCTGACGGGCCAGCTCTTCGGGGTCATAGCCTGCGGTTTCCATCGTGGGTGGCTTGGCTTCCTGCTTGGGGAAGCGGGATTCGATGGCGTCGAGTCGCTTTCGCAGCTCGGCGTTCTCGTTGCGCGCCATGTTGGCGTCGTTCTTCAGCCTGTCGATATACTGACCGGTGCGGTTCTTCCGCTTGGTGGCCTCTTCATCGGCCTTCTTGGCTTCGGCCTCTTTGGCCTTCTCAGACTCCTGCGTTGCAGCCTGTTCCTGGGTGGCTGCTTCGGCATCATTCTTCGGCTGAGTCGCGGCCACTGCTTCGCCGCCGCCCTGTTCAAGGGCGTTGTTCTCGTCGCTCATGTCTTCCTCTCGGGATTCGGCCTGACCGGGCCGATGCGGTTAGGCGGGGTAGCCGCCCTGGCTTTCGGGCATAAAAAAGCCGCCCGAAGGCGGCTGTTCTTCCGGCATGGGTGCCGGGTTGGGCGGGGGAAGCCCCATCAGGGACATCGCCGCCAGGTTCTCAAGCTGTTTCCCTTGCGCGTCGGCGCTGTAGAGCGCGGTCTGTGCACGGGATTTATCTGCATCTGCAGCGGCCTTGTCGGCGTCTGCGAGGTCCTTCGGGTTGGGCTGCTGCGGCTCGGGCGCTTCCTCGCCATCCTTCGGCTTGAGCACACCGCCGCTGACCAGAATCTGGCGGAAGGCACTGTCCACGTCGTCCATGCCAGGCAGGTCCATGTTCTTGATCGCGGAGTACGCCATGAGCGAGGCAATCGGCGGCGGCAGACCGAGGCCCATCTGGCCAAGCAGGGTCGTGAAGGCGTCAACGGCCTCCATGCGCTGCGTGGCGAAGCTCGGGCCAGTCGTCACCGTGTAGTCGTATTTCCCCTTGGACAGATCATTCAGGACAATGCGCCGTCCTGTCGCCGGGTCAACCACCTCCTGATACAGCTGCTTCCACTTCTCTCCGCCATCCGGGCCAAGGACACGAACCACTCGCGGCGTGTCGTACACGCGCGGGATCATGTCGCCCAGGATCTTGTAGGTGTACCGAATCGCGTATGCCAGGTTGTCCACGTAATTGAACGTAGCCGTGGCGCCCTGCTGCTGACGGGCCAGGATCCCGCGCCCGCTTGTCTCATTCGACCGCGCGCCAAGGCTGGCGTCATAGATGCCGGTG
>NZ_JBHTRF010000170.1:0-2454 GCF_042796115.1 Kitasatospora sp. NPDC056446
GGAGGTCGGTCCTGATGGGGTGTTGTCGGGGTTGATCGGTCGGGTGTCGTCGGGGGTTTCGGCGGTGGCGTTGGGTCGTCGTGCGGGTGACGAGGCGCGGACGCTGGTGGAGGGTGTCGGGGAGTTGTTCGCGGCCGGGGTTCCGGTGGACTGGGAAGCGTTCTTCGAGGGGCGGGGTGCGCGTCCTACCGCGTTGCCGACGTATGCCTTCGACCACCGGCACTACTGGATCGCCGACGGTTCGGCACCCCGGACCGGCGCCGAGCCGGCCGAGCCGACCGAGCAGGCAGGGCCGGCCGCACCTCCGGCCGGTCTGGCCGAACGGCTCGCCGCACTCGACGAGGCCGACCGGGCCGCCCACGTCCTGGAGGTCGTCACCGAGCAGACCGCCGCCGTGCTCGGCCACGCCGACGCCCGGGCGGTCGATCCCGAACGGCCCTTCGCCGAGCTGGGGTTCGACTCGCTGACGGCGGTGGAGCTGCGCAACCGGGTCAACCGGGTCAGCGGACTGACGCTCGCCGCGACCCTGGTCTTCGACCACCCCTCACCGAGCGCCCTCGCGGAGTACCTGCGGGCCCGGTTGAGCCCCGAGAACGAGCAGTCCCTCGATGACCTGTTCGCGTCCATCGACAGCGAACTCGGCCCGGAAGCGAGCTGACCCACCGTGACCACCCCCAACGAGCAGAAGCTCGCCGACTACCTCAAGCGGGTCACCGCCGAACTGCGCCGCACCCGCGAGCGCCTCGCCCAGGTGGAGGCCTCCGACGACCCGATCGCCGTCGTCTCCGCGGCCTGCCGCTACCCGGGCGGCGTCCGGTCGCCCGAGGACCTGTGGCGGCTGGTCGCCGACGGTGTCGACGCCATCGGCGACTTCCCGGCCGACCGCGGCTGGGACCTCGCCGACCTGGCCGTCCGCTCCGACACGAACCGCGGCGGATTCCTGTACGGCGCCGGGGAGTTCGACGCCGCGCTGTTCGGGATGTCGCCCCGCGAGGCGCTGGCGACCGACCCCCAGCAGCGGCTCGCCCTCGAAGCCGCCTGGGAGGCCGTCGAAAGCGCGGGCATCGACCCGACCGCCCTGCGCGGCAGCCGGACCGGCGTGTTCCTGGGCTTCGCCGGCCAGTCCTACACCGACATGGACTCCGGCTCCGACGACCTGCGCGGCTACCTGCTGGCCGGCAGCGCCGCGAGTGTGGCGTCGGGTCGGATCGCGTACGCGTTGGGGTTGCAGGGTCCGGCGATCACGGTGGACACGGCGTGTTCGTCGTCGTTGGTGGCGTTGCACCTGGCGGCGCAGTCGCTGCGGCGCGGCGAGTGCACCTCGGCCCTGGTCGGCGGCGTCACCGTGATGTCCACCCCCGGGGCGTGGATCGAGTTCTCGCGTCAGCAGGGGTTGGCGGTGGACGGGCGGTGCAAGTCGTTCGGGGTGGGTGCGGACGGTACGGGGTGGTCCGAGGGTGTGGGTGTGCTGGTGTTGGAGCGGCTGTCGGATGCGCGTCGTCTGGGGCATCCGGTGGTGGGGTTGGTGCGGGGTTCGGCGGTGAACTCGGATGGTGCGTCGAATGGTTTGACGGCGCCGTCGGGGGTGGCGCAGGAGCGGGTGATCCGTGCGGCGTGGGCGGATGCGGGTGTGGTGGGTGCGGATGTGGAGTTGGTGGAGGGGCATGGGACGGGGACTCGGTTGGGTGATCCGATCGAGGCGGGTGCGGTGCTGGCGACGTACGGGCGGGAGCGGGGTGGTCGTGGTCCGGTGTGGTTGGGCTCGCTGAAGTCCAACATCGGCCACACCTCCGCGGCGGCGGGCGTCGGCGGAGTCATCAAGGTGCTGCAGGCGATGCGGCACGAGCGGATGCCGCGCACTCTGCACGCGGAGGAGCCCAGCCGCGAAGTCCAGTGGGAGGAAGGCGAGGTGCGGCTGCTCTCGGAGTCGCGCTCGTGGCCGCGTGAGGCGGGCCGGGCCCGGCGGGGCGCCGTGTCCTCGTTCGGGATCAGCGGCACCAACGCGCATGTGATCCTGGAGGAGGCGCCCGAGCCGGAGGCCGTACCGCAGGCCGGGCAGGACATCGCGGCGGACCACGGCACCGGCGCCACCGACGGTGTGTCGGCCCCCGTCCTGCCGTTCGTCGTGACGGCCGCCACCCCCGGCGCCCTGCGCGGTCAGCTCGGCCGGCTGCGCGACCACCTCGCGGACACCGACGGGGCCGCCCTCGGTGACGTCGCGTCCGCGCTGGCCGGCACCCGCGCCACCACCCTGCCGTACCGGGCCGTGGTGGCCGCGCGTACCGGCAAGCAGCTGCTGTCCGCCCTGGACGCCGCCGCCGTCGCCCCCGCTCCCGAACCCGCCGGCCGGCCCCGGCTCGGTGTGGTGTTTGCGGGGCAGGGGGCGCAGTGGGCGGGGATGGGTGGGGGTTTGGTGGGTGGTTTCCCGTTGTTCGGGCGGGTGTTCGGTGAGGT
>NZ_JBHTRF010000171.1:0-2345 GCF_042796115.1 Kitasatospora sp. NPDC056446
GTGCCGCTGGGCTTCCGGTTGAGGACCTTTCGAAGGCCAACGACTTCGCGCCGCGACCGCATCTGATGCTGCTGCTCGATGTCGAGCCGGCCACTGGCCTGGAACGTATTCGCGCACGTGGCGATAGGCCAAACCACTTCGAGAACGAAGAGAATCTGGCGCTGTGCCGGGAGATTTTCCTGGGCATGAGCGAGCGCACGAAGTGTGTGATCGACGCCTCGAAGTCGGAGGCTGATGTGCTGGAAGACTCCTATGCCCAGCTCATCCGCCAGTTCGCCCAGAACATTGGTGGCCTGTCGCTGGAGAACATCGAGAAGGTCGGAACCCTCATGGAAGGGCGCCTGGCTTAATCAGGTTAGGATTCAATCGCAGTATCTGCGACGCCCGGCCGTATCCTTTCGGCCATGCTTTCTTCGCACGGCTACCAAGGTTTTAGTTCCGCCCCGATCCCCGCTGGCTGGGTCCAGATGGGGGACAGCTGGGTGCTGTGGTGGAGCGGGCGGCAGATCGCCAACGTCTCGGCGGCCAAGGATGGTGGCGGGCGCGTCCGCCTGGACGCCAGGAAGATGTGGCAGGTCAAAGAAGCCCGCGCCGCCAGCATCGCTCAGGGCAAGCGCTACGCCGAGCGCTGGTGCGCAGCCAGGCTCTACCCAGAGATGCGCCTGCGCTCCGCTGTGGCGCGACTGCTGGACACGACCCCGGCCGAGCCCCTCGAACCGCTTCCCGGCCTGCCGCCGACCCGCGAGCAGCAACAACAGGCCTTGCGCCTGGCTGAGGCAACGGCCAACGCCACTGCGCGAGTCAAGGAAGCGTTGGAACCGGTCAAGCCGACGGCGACGAAGCCGCGGCCGAGGGACGCCCGCAAGGCGTGGGTGAGGGCAGGGCTGCAGCAGATGCAGCGGGGCGTGTAGGCGTCAGGCCACCCGCAGCTGCACCACGTTGCCGTCGCGCAGCCGGTCCAGGTAGTCCGCCCATTCCTGCATCATCCGGATCCGTTCATCGAGATGGGTCGTGCGGTTGTAGGCGCGTCCGTTCGGGTCGCGCACGGCATGCGCCAGCTGGTGCTCGATGATGTCCGGGCGGAAGCCCAGCACCTCGTCCAGCAGCGTGCGCGCGGTGGCTCGGAAGCCGTGACCCGTCACCGTATCCTTGTCGTAGCCCATGGCGCGTAGCGCGGCCAGCACCGCTACCTCTGACATCGGTCGATCCTTCTTGCCCCGGGCGGGGAACACGTACTTTCCCGACTCGGTGTAGGGCTTCAGTTCGCGCAGGATCTCAACCGCCTGGCGCGCCAGCGGCACGATGTGAGGCTGCCGCATCTTCATGCGTGCTGCCGGAATCGACCACAAGCCGGCATCCAGATCCATCTCAGCCCATTCGGCCTGCCGTAGCTCCCCTGGGCGCACGAACAGCATGGGCGCCAGCTTGAGCGCTGTGCTGACGATGCCGGCGCCACGGTAGGCGTGCAGGGCACGCAGCAGCCCGCCCAGCTGGACCGGGTCTACCACTGCAGCGTGGTTCCGTTCCGGGGGCGGGACCAGGGCGCCGCGTAGATCCGCGACCGGGTTCCGCTCGGCTCGGTCGGTCGCCACGGCATAGCGCATGACCTGACCACAGTTCTGCATGACGCGGTGCGCGGACTCGAACGCCTGGCGCTCCTCCATCTTCCTGGCGATCTTCAGAAAGTCGGAGGCCTTCAGGTCCGCAGCGCGCAGCTTCCCGATCTGGGGGAAGACGTCATTCTCGAACCACGCCTCGACCTTCTTGTTATACGTTGGCACCCAAGGGCGGGCCGTCAGCCACTCCCGGGCAATCGCCTCGAAGCTGGAGGCAGCATCCACGACGGCGGCCGTTGCCGCCGCCTTCTTCTGCTCGCCGGGATCCACGCCACTGCGCAGGAGGCGCCGGGCGTCGTCTCGCGCGTCTCTGGCATTGGCCAGGGTCACGTCCGGGTACAGGCCCAGCGCCAGCACCTTTTCCTTCCCCCCGAAGCGGTACTTCCAGCGCCAGCTCTTGGCGCCGGCCACGGTGATGTAGAGGTAGAGGCCACCAGCATCGGACAGCTTCTGTGGCTTGTCGGCTGGCTTCGCGCGGCGGATCGCGACGTCGGTCAGGGGCATGGGGGTATCGGCTTTTCGTGGGCGGTGCGATACCCCTAGATATACCCCCACCGTCTCATAGCCTGCAACGGAACGGCATGGACAAGGGTGGAAAACGAAAAAGCCGGAACCCCTTATTTGACGAGGGATTCCGGCTTTTCGTGGACCCTTGCGGACCCGGTATTGGTGGAGGTGGGCGGAATTGAACCGCCGTCCGAAGGCACTCCATCCCCAGCACTACATGCC
>NZ_JBHTRF010000172.1:0-2311 GCF_042796115.1 Kitasatospora sp. NPDC056446
AGACATCGTCGGCTATTCCCAGGCCGCCGGCCTGGGCAACGGCGCCGAGGCCGTGGAGTACGCCGAGACCCATAGCCTCAAGTTCAAGAAGACAAGCCTGCGGCGACGCGGCATCTTCGGACGCAACCTTGCCATCTACTACGGCAAGGGCGACTCCATGGAGCCGACCATCAAGGATGGCGATGCCATCCTGTTCGACACCTCCGACACCCGCATCCTGGACGGCGTGCTCTACGTCATCCAGGTAGATGGCTATGCCAACCCCGAGTTCTATGTGAAACGCGCTCTGGTCCTCGACGGTGGCGTCTACTTCCAAAGCGACAACCCGCGCGGGGACCACCAGTGGCAGAAGCCAAAGCCCAAGGTCTCAGAGCGGCACCCAATCACGGTCATTGGCCGTGTCCACTGGATTGGCGGATGGGCTGATTGACTTCCGGGGATCATTGAATGGACTCGCAATTGCTTCAGGAAATAGCTCGAGCGCGGGAGATCGTTGCCCAGCCCAAGGCTTGGGCCGGGCCTGCAGCTACCCCTTGGCGCGAGGCACTGGGGAAGCCAAAGGGCCATGAATTCCGCGCCGCCTTAACGATCGATGGCGTTCAGCTGGAAGGGCTATTCGTTAAGGGCTACTTCAAGGCCGATGGCATCGGACGAGTCCGCGACAAATTGTCACTTAGCCTTATCCACGGCGCCCGCCTCGTCGGGCTGGACGAGGGCGGCATGGGCGGCCATCGCTGTTATACCGGAGCCGGTAGACCCTACTATGGGGCGAAGGTCGGCGTTCCTCACCTGCACACCATTTCTGACGACGCCATTGAAGGGTATGCTGAGCCCCTGGAGGTGGCCCCTCTGGAAGATCTCTGGAAACTCTTTCTAAGCCACGCCAACATCATTGATGCCCCTGCACTGTCTCTGCCCGTCATTCAGCGGCCACTGCTATGAACCTGACAACCATCGCCAACGCCCTAAACGGCCGGTTTGTCCCTCTTGGGGAGCATCACGGCTTCATTGAGTCCAGCCTGACCATCCCTCGTGATGGGACGATGCTGGGCGCCTACCTGTTCGATTGCGGTGACGGACAGATCCGGATCACGGATGATGGCGACACCCTTTTCAATATTGCCGCCGCTGGCGCTGTCATCAACAAAACGAAGGTCGGGAAGTATAGGGAGATCGCAATCGAGTATGGCGTTTCTCTAACCGCCGACGGCGAACTGGTGACCAGTTGCTCTGAGGAACGGGCCGGCTTCGCAGTCCCCAGGTACTTCGAAGCAGCACACCGGATCGCGATCAGTAGCCTTGTCCACAGGCCGAAGGTCTCCTCACGCTTCACCAAAGTGATTGATGAAGTTCTGACCCGCTCAATGCCGCGGCGCGTCACCAGGCGCTTCACTGTCGTAGGGGCCAGCGGACACCAGTTGATGTTCCCGTTCGCCCTAGACACTGCTTCCCCGAACCCGATCCTTCTCCAAACCGTTGCCGCTGATGAAGGCTGCGTGGATTGGGCGAGTGTTTACC
Source organism: Kitasatospora sp. NPDC056446 (assembly GCF_042796115.1). Classification (NCBI taxonomy): domain Bacteria; kingdom Bacillati; phylum Actinomycetota; class Actinomycetes; order Kitasatosporales; family Streptomycetaceae; genus Kitasatospora; species Kitasatospora sp. NPDC056446. Next base: position 1,519 of record NZ_JBHTRF010000172.1, read on the forward strand.
AGGCCGATGGCAAGTTCCGTGACGTAATGAACACAGGCGCCGCGATACGTAGGGTCGCCGTGATAGAGCAGGCTGACGCGACCCAAATTGCTCAGGCCAGAGTTGCACTCGGAGACTCTGCGGATGTGATCTTGTTCAGATCACCGGATTCACTGATCAAAGCCCTGGCAGCATAGCCAGCCAGGGACCCTCCACAAGAACCCCGCTCCGGCGGGGCTTTACGTTCACGTACACTATCCTAACCAACTGCGTGTCCGAGGGGGCTCTATGGAAAGAGAGAACTTTAGGTCACTAGCTGTCAGCTTTTGTGTATGCCTCCTGGCAACAGCACATTGCACCTCAGCAGCGGCAGCTCGTCCGCAAGAACACTCCATCGTCACAGAGGTCGTGGCTTACGACTTGGCACAAGACCCGACCGGAGACCACGTCAGCCTTTGTGAGACTTTCAGCGATTACGCTAAGAACGTAATGACCGCCAGGCAGGAGGGTGCTTCCATCGCAAGGCTTATAAAGATTGTCAACAGTCCGGATCCCGAAGATGGCGGAGTGATGCAGCAGATCGTTATCGATGCATATGACCATCCCAAACTGAGCCTTGAAGAAAATAAAAGGGAGGCCATTAAGGATTTCGAGAACGAAATCTACCTTCAGTGCATCAAGGCAAGCGCCAAGAAGTAGTCCGGATCAAGACAGCAGCAATGTGCATCAACCCCGCTCCGGCGGGGTTTTCTAAGGATGCAGCGCGCGTGGCCGACCCTCTACCGCAGTCAGGCCGCGGGCCGGCGGCCCGACT
>NZ_JBHTRF010000173.1:0-2309 GCF_042796115.1 Kitasatospora sp. NPDC056446
CGGGCGTCGCGGTGGTGGTGCAGCTTAAGCGGGCCCCTGGGGGGTGCGGCCGCCCGCGCGGGGCGGCACGGGCCCGGGCCCGCCACGCCCGCGTGGCGGAGCGGTCCGGCGCCCGGTCGGGGCGGCTCGGGAGCCGGGGCGGGACGGGCGGCTCAGGAGCCGAGCGTCCAGTGCCGGCCGGCCGAGGCGGTGGGCTGGTCGGTGGTGACGGGTGCGCCGGGCGCGGCCGACACCGCGCCGAGGACGAGACCGGTGGCGACGTTGGTGACGGTGAGCGCGCCGGCGCCCTGGTCCTGCGTCACCTTCCACTCCTGCCACGGGTTCCCGGGTGCCGGGTCGAGCAGGTAGGCGCTGTCGCCGGCGGAGGCCCCGGCCGAGAGCACGGTGTGCCGGTGGGTCGGGGTGTCACAGCCGTCGGTGATCCGGACGGTGCCGTCCGGGTTCGTGGTGAACGTCCACTGCTGCGCCGGGTCCCCGCTGCGGGGCGCCTCGACGTCCGTGGTCGAGGTGAGCGGCGAGGCGCAGGACCCGGTGACCGAGAGCGCCAGGCCGCCGGTGGCCAGCGCGTGGTAGCGGCCGTCGTCGACGACGCCCGCCGCCCCGCCGCCGGACTGCGCGGTGAGCCGGTAGAGGGCCGCGCCGTGCGGGGGCAGCGTGGCGGAGAGCGGGCCGGTGACGGTCGAACCCGCGCCGGTCCAGAGCTCCTTGGCGTGGTAGCCGGCCCCGGTGAGCCCGAGCTCGGCGAGGCTGGTGCCGACCGTCCGGGCGGCCGACGGGTCCTGGTTGACCAGCAGGACGGCGGTGTCCCCGCCGGCCAGCCGCCGCTTGAGCACGACCGGCGCGTGTCCGTCGGCGGGCTTGGCGCCGACCAGGGTGGCGGGCTCGGCCAGGCCGTCCCGGTCGACGGCGATCACCTCGCTGTTCTTCAGGATCGCCAGACTGGTGGGGCTGATCCCGGTGGACCAGGTGTGGCCGTCGGCGCTGTGCTGCGACTGCGCGGCGGTGCGCAGGTCGGCGCCGGAGATCAGCGGCGCGGCGAGCATGGCGAGGACGGAGGTCTCGGTGCGGGACTCGTCGTCGGTGAACGGCTTGTGGCAGGTGCAGGTGTCCGTGGTGCCGTACAGGCCGTAGACGTCCTGCCAGCCGGTGAACATCATGTCGAGGTCGTTCCAGCTGCCCGGGCGGACGTTGCCCGGGTACCGCAGCGCGGTCTGCAACTGCCCGTTCCAGAGCACCCCGTCGAGGTCGCTGGCCCGGTCGCCGCCGATCCGGCACAGGTTGGCGACCTGGCCGCACCAGACGCCGGTGGGCGCGTAGCCGGGCGCCTGGAAGGGGACCGTCCCGGCGGCCATGACCACCGGGTCGGTCCGGGCCGGGTCGTCGGCGGCGAGCAGGTACGGCACGCCGGTGTGGACGGGCTGGGCGGACACGCTGAGGGTGACCCTGGGCCTGCCCTGGGCGGCGGAGGCGGCGTCCAGGGCGCGCTGGAAGGTCTGCACCCGGGCGTAGACCGACCGGGTCAACTCCTTGCCCTCGCCCTGGGTGTAGTAGTCGTGGCCGTCCGGGCCGATGATCGGCGGGCCGTACGGGCAGTCGTCGTACTTGACGAAGTCGACGCCCCAGGAGACGAAGTCGGCCGCGTCGGTGCCCTCGTGGCCGAGGCTGCCGGGGTGCATCTGGCAGGTGAGGTAGGTGTCGGTGGCGTAGAGGCCGAACTTCATGCCCCGGTCGTGCGCGTACCGGGCGAGGTACGCGATCCCGTTGACGGTGCGGCCGTCGACGGTCCGGTCGGGGAAGTGGTCGGGGCGCGGGAGCAGGTGGCCGGAGGTGGGGTCGTTGCCGGTGCCGTCGCTGCCGCCGACCGGCTTCCCGGCGTCGTCGTAGAGCTGGAGGCCGCCGTCCGCGTTGCGGACCAGGTCGGTGCTCTGGCCGTCGCGGTGCCACAGCGACCAGCCGTCGTCGATGGTGACGGTGTCGTAGCCGGCCGAGACCAGGCCGTTGGCGGCCATGAAGTCGATGGTCTGGACGACCTGGTCCTGGGTGACCTCGGTGCCGAGGGAGTTCCAGGAGTTCCAGCCCATCGGCGGGGTGAGGGCGTTGCCGTTGCCGAGCGCGGCGGCGGGGGCGGCCGTGCCGAGACCGGCGGCGGTGAGGCCGGCGGTGGCGAGGGCGAGCGAGAGGAGGGTGGCCGCGAGGCGGCGGGGGGTTCGGCGCATGCGCGCGCTCCTGAGGGTGTGGGGGGTGGAGGGGTGGTCCGTCAGGAAGGTGCGGGGGGTCGCGGGGGGGGCGGGGGGGGGGGGCGGGCCGCC
>NZ_JBHTRF010000174.1:0-2287 GCF_042796115.1 Kitasatospora sp. NPDC056446
GGCCCAGCGCGAGTACAACGCAGCATCTCTGTCTGGAACGCGAGCAGATGCAGCAGCTACCGCGGCGAAGGGGCGGCTGATCCTGGCCCAAGAGGCTGCTGCCGTAGCAACCAACAACCTCACCGCGGCGCGCGGGAGGGAGGCCGCTGCGGCGTCGGCATCCTCACTCGGCGGAATGCTGGCTGGCGGACTGCGCAGTGCCGGTAGCGGTCTGTTGGCGCTGGCTGGTGGCCCGTGGGGTGCTGCAGCGATCGCCATTGGTGGTGTCGGCATTGCGTACATGGATATGGTGCGCAAGTCCCAACAAGCGAGGGAGGAGTACGCACAGCAGGTTAAGTCTCTAGGTCTTCTGGCCTATCAGATATCTGATGTTACGGAGAGATTTCAGAAGTTCGGTAGTGAAGTGTCACTCAAGGACTTTATCGGACAATGGAATGAGGCTGCGCAGAAGATCAAGCAGTCGGAGGAACGGGCGAAGGCGCTTGAGGCCGCGGTCCGCAACTATCAAGCGCTGTTGGATCAAGGGAGAACGTCCACGCGCGAGGGGGCTGGGCTCACGATTGTTCGTGACATGGAGCGCCTCGCTGACGCGAAGGCGGATCTGAAGAAGTTCCAAGAGGAGGTGGCGCCGACTCAAGCGAAGTTCGACGAAATGTCGACCGTTCTTCGATCTCGGCTGACGCCGGAGTTGTTCGAGGCTGCAAAGGCAGCAGCAGCGCTTGGGAAGGAGAAGTTGGAGGAGTTTTTGGCGGCGCTGCCAGAGGCGGCCCGACGTGCAGTGGACGCAGGAAACGCGATCCAAGGAATGTTGTCAGGCTTGCGAACTGATAGTTGGAAGGATCAGGTCGAGTGGATCAAGAAGTCCAAGGGTGAGTACGCGGCATGGATGGCCGAGCAAGGCAAGGTCATCAACGATAATGGAGGTGTGCAAGCGCTGACGCCGCAGGAGCGCGCTTCTTTCAATGCTGAGGCTGCGCGGAAGAAGGCGCACTTTGAGCGGATGAAGCAGCTCGAGGATGAGAAGAAGTCCAGGGCTGGGGCCGCCCGTTCAGAGATCGCTGACGGCAAAGCCCAGCAGAGCCAGTACGCATCGATCACCGATCGGATCAAGCGGCAGATAGCTCTCGACAAGGAGCAGATGGGCCTGACCGACGACATGACGGCGGCGCAGAAGCTCCAGGTGGTCATCGCAAATGAGCTGGCCTCGGCCAAGAGCAAGCTGAGCGAGGAGGAGCAGAAGCGCGTCAAGGCGTTGCTCGAGGAGGCGGTGGCCCAGGGTAAGGCGCTTGCGGCGCAGGAGTCTGCGAAGAAGGCCGCACAGGACATGCTGCGGCTCCAGAAGGAGCTGAACGAGGCGGCCGTCACCCAGCAGCAGGCCAACGCGATCGACCTGGCCGGCATCGGCACTGGCAGTGAGCAGATGGAGCGCATGCGCCGCCAGCTGCAGCTCAAGGAAGAGTACGACCGCCGGCTGTCAGCGCTGAATGACCGCAACGCCAGCGCCAACAATGGCAACGGCTATACCAGCAAGCAGTACGCGCAGCAGCTGGACGAGCTGGACAAGTACCACAAGGAGGCATTGCAGCGGGAGGCGCAGTACCAGGCGGATCGTCAGAGTTCGATCACTAATTGGTCGTTGGGTGCCTACCGTGCCTTCGAGGACTATCGTTCCCAGGCGGCCAATGCAGCAGAGCTGGGCAATCAGGCGTTCACCAACGCATTCCAGGGAATGGAGGATGCGTTGGTGAACTTCGAAATGACCGGCAAGCTGAGTTTCAGCCAGCTGGCCAACTCGATCATTGCGGACCTGGCTCGTATCGCGGCCAAGCAAGCCACATCAGCGCTGTTCAACGCCGGATTCAACGCTTTTGCCGGGCCGGTTGGAACGGTACAGCGGGAGCGGATCCAGATCCCAGGGTTCGACGGTGGTGGCTTCACCGGTTACGGCGGGCGACTGGAGCCGGCCGGACTCGTCCACAAGGGCGAGGGCGTGCTCAACCAGGACGACATGCGGGCACTGGGGGGGCCATCGGCATTTCACGCCCTGCGCGCGGCGTTGAGGCGAGGTTACGACGCTGGCGGCATCGGTGGACAGGTTCCCGCTCGTGTTGCGCTGAGCGGCCGGCAGGGTGGCCAAGGCGGACCGTCCGTTGAGATCCACAACTACAGCGGAAGCAAGGTCCAGCAGCGAGAGGAATCGCAAACGCTTCCAGATGGGTCCGAGATCCGAAAGCTGATTGTCCAGATCGGCAACGAGGAGCTCGATGGCGGTTCGTGGGGCCGGGTC
>NZ_JBHTRF010000175.1:0-2252 GCF_042796115.1 Kitasatospora sp. NPDC056446
GATCAATGCCATCAAAGTACAACCAGTCGGTACCACCGCCGGTGTTGTCCACCGTATCGGCGCCCGATCCGGCCCGGTAGAAATAGGTGTCGTTGCCCACTCCGCCGATGAGCATGTCATCGCCATCTTCGCCCACCAGCTGGTCATCGCCGGCGCCACCGATCAGGATGTCCTTGCCTGATCCGCTGAAGCTGCCGTTGCCACCGGACAGGTAATCATTGCCATCGCCGCCTTCCAGCTTGTCATCGCCCCCCAGTCCCTCGATCAGGTCCTTGCCGGCAGTGCCCACCAACTGCTCTCCCGCCGAGGTGCCGGTGATGGTCTTGTCGAATCCGCCCCCACTGCCGCCACTCACCAGCTGATTGATCTGGGCCGCGCTGAGTGAACTGCCTCCGTCAGGCTGAACCTGATCGATGGCCCAGTCCCCGCCGAGGAAGTGATTGCGCACGCGCACCGCCGGCGTGGCTGCCTGGTCGATCCGGATCAACAGGTCATCCCCCTCGCGGGAGAAGCTCAGCCGCTCCCGGGTGACGCCGTTCTGGAAGAACACCGTATCGTTGCCGCCACCGGTATTGTCGACCACATCGCTGCCCGAGTTCGCATCGACCAGATAGGCGTCATTGCCAGCTCCGCCCAGCAGGGTATCGTTGCCGCCCCCACCACTGAGCGTGTCGTTGCCGCCTCCTCCGTTGAGCGTGTTGCTGCCGCTGTTGCCCGCCAGGTAGTTGCCCAGCGCGTTGCCGGTCCCGTTGATGTCAGCACTTCCGGTCAGGAACAGGTTCTCCAGATCCGCCGACAGCGTGTAGGAAGCCGAAGACTGCACCTGGTCAGTGCCACCGCCGGCAAGCTCGATGATCGTGTCCGCCGTATTGTCCACGATGTAGATGTCATTGCCTGCGCCACCACTCATCTGATCAGCACCGCTGCCGCCGTCAAGATAGTCCGCACCATTGTCACCGCGCAGGACATCGTCACCGCTGCCGCCCCATAGCTGGTCATCGCCATCACCACCGACAAGGGTGTCGTTGCCGTCCATGCCGCTCAGCTTGTTTGCCGCAGCGTTGCCATTGATGACATTGTCCAACGCGTTGCCGTTGCCGGACACAATGCCGTTGGCCAGGATCAGGTTCTCGACATTGTCGGCCAGGATCAGGTTCGTCTCGAAGCGGCGCTCGATGGTATCCAGACCGCCGCCTTCGTCCTCGAACACGCGATCCTGGGCCGACTCGATGATGTACAGATCATCGCCCAGGCCACCGTACAGACGATCAGCACCCAGGCCGCCTTCGAGCCGATTGTTGCCATCATTGCCATACAGCTCGTTGTCCAGGCTGTTGCCAACCCCGCTCAGGTTGCCGGAGCCGGTCAGCACCAGGTTCTCCAGATGGTCGCCCAGCTGCCAGTCCAGCGCCGACTCCACGGTATCGATGCCTTCGCCGGCCACCTCGATGACAACGTCGCCGGCACTGTCGACCACGTAGGTATCATCGCCGCCACCGCCGACCAGGCGATCTTCCCCGGCGGCGCCATCAAGCCTGTTGTCGCCCAGATTGCCGATCAACGTATTGTTGCCCTGGTTGCCGGTCCCCTCATACGCACCGTCCAGCAGCTCGAGCCGCTCGACATTCTCGCCCAGCACGTAGCGATGGCTGCCACTGCGAACAGTGTCGTCACCGCCGCCGGCCAGTTCGATCACCTGCTGGCTCGGGTCGCTCACCACATAGATATCGTCGCCCTCACCGCCATACAGGCGATCACCGGCACCTGCACCACTCAATACATCATTGCCCGCGCCGCCATGCAGATCATCGCGGAACTGGGTGCCGGCAAGTACATCCGCGCCGTCGGTACCCCGCAGCACGTTGCGTACATTCACCGTCAGCCAGGCCGTGGTGCGCTGCCCCCAGCTGTCGGCGGCGATGATGTCCAGCGAAAGATCCGCACCGCCATTGGGCGGTGTGCCCGTAAGCTCGCCGGTGAGCGGATCGATGACCAGCCAGGCTGGCGCGTTCTCACTCAGCGAATAGGTCAGCGTGTCCTGTGCCTCATCCTGGAACATGCCCGAGGGAATCTTCGCCGAGAAGGCGGTCTCACCGATGGCCTCGAACTCGACGAACGGGATCAGCGTGACCGGAGGCTTATTGGTGTACGGCAGCTGGTGCAGATCGCCGCGGCGCACGGTGCCGTCGGCGAACAGGAAGTGGTCGATCACCCCACGCACCACCAGCCTGTCGCCCTCCTCATACCTTGTC
>NZ_JBHTRF010000176.1:0-2217 GCF_042796115.1 Kitasatospora sp. NPDC056446
GGCGCGGCTCGGGCCCCACGCTAAAGCAGTACATCGATGCGTTCTACGCCCAGTTTGGCCATCTGATGGTGACGCCGCCGAACGCTGAACCTGAGGGCGCGGATGAGCATCGATCGCTCCGGCCGGATGGTTTGGGTACGCCGGCATTGGCGGCAGGCACAATCCCGGTAGATAGTCCTTGGCGAAGACTCATAGATCTGCTCAGTGCTTGGGAAGCAGACCTGCGGCGCCGAGAGGATAGCCTGTCCAGGCGCGAGATCGAGCTGCGGAGTCAGGGCAAAAAAGTACAATCTTAGTTGCGCCGCTCAATGGATCGCCAGGAGCCACGGTCCAGCGACTGAAGCACTCCGTTGCGTTCGAACTAGTAACACCCGTACATGGCGCTAGGTAACAGATTTACCTGCTTCGTCAGCAAGCTCATCCTTGTCGGGGGAGCCAGCAGGGGCGACAAGGCCAACGACGGACTGATACAGCATTTCGCATAATGTATACAACGTGGGCGTTATCGAAGCCCGCCACAGCCGCCTGAGCCTTGGGGGGCAGGGCAAAGCCAACAGCCAAGCACAAGGCCATTGCAGTCGCAGCTAAGCGCTTCCAGAAAGTGCGCTCCGGCGAAGTAAGCGCAGCGCGCTTCATGATTTCAATCGCCTGTTTTTCAGGCTCCGGATGCCCCTGGATACGGAGTGCATCTGCCACCACCCACACCTGCGGCACACGCCTGCCCATGCGGTAGTGACCGATTGCGCCATCTGTAATCCCCAGCAACGGCGCCAGCTTTGAATAGCTCTCGACCTTGGCCGCTACGCGGGTCCGCTCAAAGAAGTCATTCCAGTCCATAGCCGCCTCGGGTTCGTGTACGGGTGTAGCCTACAGGTGTTGACGCCTACGGATGTAGGCGCGTATAAAGCCCCCATCGCCTACGGATGTAGACGGTCCCGCCACCGGCACCCCAAGGCCGCTGGCGGGTTCTCTTGGGGCTTGGGGTAGGGGACAGGGATGATCGATCCGCTCATTACCTTCGTGTTGCTGGCGGCCATCGTGGCCGTGTCCATTGGCGGCGCTCGCATCGTTTCGTGGCTGCTCGACCGGCGTGACTACACCGCCTCGCAGCAGTCCTGCGAAGCCCAGGTCATCGCACTCGCACAGGCTGAGATTGCCGCCACTAAGTGCGGCGATCTGCTGGCCGCAGCCCGCTTCGCCGAACAGCAGGAGGGCGTCCATGTTCCGTAACAGCCCCTTCCCGTGGGTCCTTCCCGCTATCGGCCTCTTCGCCGTCGTTCCGAACCCGGCAACGCTCGTGCTGGTCGTCTTCGCCTTCCTGCACTACGTCATGGGGGTCATGCGCAATGGCCGCTGAGTTTGTTGAGTTCCTCCGCGATCCGCTCTCTGCGGCTCTGGCCGGTGGTGTGTTGGTCACGGTCGTGTACTGGACGCGTGTGCTCACTCTGCGCAGGAAGGGTGCGGGCAATGGTCGGTGATCGCGCGGTGCTGGCCGGGTCGGGACTCCCCTCGTCTAACAGGGGAGTCAGTGAATTCAGGAACGAGACGGGCACCCTGACGGTCGGCATTGACTGGTTCTCCGCTTCCATCGATCTGCGCGCAGCGCTGGACCAACTCGCGTTCCGTGATGGCGACAGCTTCGAAGAGGTCCGCCAGTGGATCGAGTTCTCCCCGGAGAATGCGCGCATCGCGGCCCTGCAGGTGTTCTGTTGGTTCTTCGCCGGACTTGGCCTTGAACTGGATGAGGCAGCGGGCGGCGGTCGCTTCTACACGTGGCGAATCAAGATCATTGACGCAGCCAAGAAGTTCGTCGGGATGATCGAACTCGGCGGCGAAGAGTGCCGCCGCGCGGATGGCACGTATACCGCCCGCATCGAGCTAACTGGCGATGGATGCAAAGCGATAGGCGCAGCGCGCTGCGGCCATGCGCAGCGGTGGCTGGAGCTTCGAGCGAAGCTCGAAAGCTGCGCCGGATGGATTACCCGTGTTGACGTGTGCGCCGATGACCTGGTGGGCGAATACCCATTGCGTCTGGCTCAGAAGTGGTATGCAGCTGGCGAGTTCGACAACCGTGGTCAGCGCCCCAAAGCGCAGCTGGTGGACGACTACGACAGCGGCGACGGCAAGACGCTCTATATCGGCGGGAAGAAGTCAGAAAAACAGCTGCGGGTCTACGAGAAGGGCAGGGAGCAGGGCGACAAGAGTTCGCCATGGGTG
>NZ_JBHTRF010000177.1:0-2201 GCF_042796115.1 Kitasatospora sp. NPDC056446
CTCCAGCCGCTCGTCGGCCAGGGCCGCGCTCAAGGCGGCGAAGAAGAACTACCCCGACACCCTGACGAGCGTGGCGGTCCGCGCACACGCCGCGCACCTGGTCCCGGCCGGGTTCGCGTCCTGGGCGCTCTCGACTCCGGCGGACTGGGCGACGTGGCCCGCGTCGCTCTCGATCGCGGTCGCCGCCGCGAACGCGGGCGCGCTGTGGCTCGGTCGGCGCTCGGTCACGGTCACAGTCGACGACGCGCTGTCGGCCGAGGAACGGCGGCTCGCCTCCCGCCTCGACCCGACGTACTGGGTCCAGCATGCCGACGAGCGGGGCCTGTCGGGCACCGTCCCGACCCCGGTCGAGATCACTCCGGCCGGGCTCGTCACCCACGTGCGGCTCGACGCGAAGTGGACCCCCGCCGGGTTCAAGGCCAAGCACGCGGAGATCCGGGCCCTGCTCGGTGCCCGGACGGACCTCCGCATGGAGATCAAGGCGGGCTCGCACGGCGACCGGGCCACGATCACGCTGCGGACCCGCAACGCCGCTGCGGACGCTGACCTGTCCGGCTGGAAGCCCGGCGACCCGTGGGGCGTCGACACCGTCACCGGGGAGGCCGTGCACGTGCCGCTGGGGCGGCGCGTGATGGTCGCGGGCACGTCCGGCTCCGGCAAGAGCTGGAGCACCCGGGCCCTGCTCGCGGCTGCGTCGGAGACCGAGGATCACCGCCTGGTCGTCATCGACCCGAAGCGGGTGGAGGCGATCAACTGGGAGCACCGCGCCCGTACGGCGATCACCCCGGAGGACGTCCTCGACGTCACCGACGAGCTGTACGCGGAGATGGTCGAGCGCGAGCAGCTCATCCCTCGGGGCGAGGACGTGATCCAGATTTCCGCCCGGCGGCCCCGGATCACGGTGTTCGTCGACGAGGGCGCGGAGGTCATCGCCATGTCGAAGAAGGAGCGGGCCCGGGGCACCAAGGACGAGCCGGGTGACCCGGACTGGGGCCGAATCATCGAGAACCTGCGGTCGCTCGCCCGCCGGGCCCGGGCGGCGGAAATCATCCTGGTGTGGGCGACGCAGAAGCCGACCATGTCCGGTGAGGGCCACGGCATCGACTCGCAGATCGCGGGCCAGATCACCTACCGGGCCTCGCTCGCGCTCTCCAGCGCCAGCGAGTCGCAGGTGGTGTTCGGGTCGGACGCGCACGAGAAGGGCTGGCACGCCCACGAACTGCCGATGCCGGGCTACGCGCTGCTGCGGTCGCACCCCAAGGCCAAGCCGCACCACATCCGTACGCGGGCCATGTCGCCCAGGGACGTGATCGGCCTCCCCGCCCGCCCGGTCTGGACCCGCGCCGCAGGAGTGCCGGCCGCGCAGCCGGAGGCGGAGCGGCCTGCACTCCGACTCGTCCAGGACGAAGCCGCGGTGACCAAGTCCGCTCCGGCGGCCCCGGCCGCCGAGCCGGTCACCAACAGGGACCGAGTCCTGGACGCGGTCCGCGACGGCGCACGCACCAACCGGGACATCGTCGACCGGACGGAGCTCAACAAGGGCACGGTCAGCAAGCTCGTCAAGGCGCTGACCGAGTCGGGCGAGCTGGTCAAGGACCCGGGCGCCGGGCTCATCCTCGGTGGCCCCCAGGAGGCGACGGCATGAGCGTCACTCAGGAAGGCATCGATCGCGCCCTGATCACCGGACTCGCGGTGTTCGCCGCCTCGGTCGGCCTGTTCACGCTCGCCGGGCTGCTGCTTCTCGTCCTCCAGCTCGCCGCCGAAACGGCCCAGGCCTTGGCCGCCGCCGCTCCCGCCGGGATCGGACTCACCATCGCTCTGCGCCGGAAGGGGAAGTGACCATGAAGCTCTCGACACAGGCCGACATCGACGCGGCCGAGAAGGTGCTCCGCCTCTCCTGGGTGATCGTGTTCGGCGTGATCCTGTTCTCGGTGTTCACCGTGACGCCGCTGGTGGAGGCGTCCACCCCGGACGGGTGGAAGTGGTCGGCGCCGATCCTGCCGCTCGTCGTCGACGTGGCGGTCGTCATCTCGATCCGCGTGGACGCCATCGTGGCTCGCATGGGCGGCTCTACAAGCGGGTGGCCCGTCGCCCTGCGGGTGCTCACCGGCGGCGCGTCGGTCGCGCTCAACATCGGGCACAGCGCGCTCAAGGGCGACCTGGTCGGCGTCGGCGTGCACACGGCCGCTCCGGTGGTGCCC
>NZ_JBHTRF010000178.1:0-2167 GCF_042796115.1 Kitasatospora sp. NPDC056446
TGGTGAGTCGGCCCGGGGCGCGGTACCGGGATTACTCCCGGTCCGTTTCCCCGGACCGCTCTCCGAACCCGCCGTGCCGATCTCTCGGCAACGGGCTCTCCACGGTTCCTGCCGTCAGGCGGGGTTCGCAGGTGGCCACGGGGTCGGGATCTTGTTTCCCCGGTAGGTGTAACGGGAGACCGTCACACCCTCGATCCGGAAGTACTCGACCCCATCCGCCGCGATCTTCCACCGCCCGGAGGCGGCGAGATGGCGTCGAACCTGACCCCAGTTCCAGCCGTGACGCGCCCGCAGCATGTGGACCAGCCTCCACCAGGTGAAGTCGTCCAACTTGCTGAAAGTGCGTTTGGCCACGGCGTACTTGAAGTAGTTGGCCCATCCGCGCATGATCTGACCGAGCCTGGTCAGAATCGACGCGAAGTCCTGCTGCGATGTCTTGTGCGTCAGGGCACGGATCTTCGCCCTCAGCGTCCGGACGGGCCGGACCGCGATGAAGGTGTAGACGTACCACTTGTTCGTCCCCCTCTTACGCTTCCACCGGATGCGGAAGCCGAGGAAGTCGAACCCGTCGCCCATGTGGACCACTTGGGTCTTGACCGGTGACAGCCGCAACCCGAGCGGGGCCAGCGCGACGGCGACGTCTTCGCGCAGCGCTTCGACGTGCTCGCGCGCCCCGTGCACCAAGACGACGAAATCGTCCGCGTAGCGGACCAGCCGCCACGTCGGCCGTCCCTTGGTGTGCCGGTAGTCGCGCTTGCCGCGGGTCGACATCGCCCCGCCCGGCTTCCACGGCCCCATCACGTGCTCATCGAGCACGCTCAGGGCGATGTTGGCCAGCAGCGGAGACAAAATGCCGCCCTGCGGCGTGCCGGTCACGGTCTCCCGATGCTCGCCGAGCTCCGTGAGGATCCCGGCCTTCAGGAACGCCTTGACCAGCGCCAGGACGCGCTTGTCCTTCACCCGGCGACGCACCCGGTCCATCAGGGCCGCATGGTCGATCGAGTCGAAGCACGCCTCGATATCCGCATCCAGCACCCAGCGGTAGCCGCGGGTACCGAAGTGGTGAATCTCGGAAATCGCGTCCTGCGCACGCCGCTTGGGCCGGAACCCGTACGAGCACGGCAAGAACTCCGCCTCGAAGACGGGCTCCAGCACCAGTTTCAGCGCCGCCTGGACGACCCTGTCCGCAACCGTCGGAATCCCGAGCGCGCGAACCTTCCCCGCACCTCCCGGTTTCGGGATCTTGCGCTCCCGCACCGGCAGCGGCCGGAACGAGCCGTCCTTCACGGCAGCCCGCAGGTCGTCCAGGAACCCGGGCACGCCCACCAGTTCCGCGACATCGGCGACCGTGAGGCCGTCCACGCCGGCAGTGCGCGCACCCTGGTTCCCCGCGACCCGGTCGAACGCCACGATCAGCGTCGCCGGGTCATGCACGAAGTTGAACAAGTCATCGAACCGGCGGCCGGGATCGGCCACCGCCCAACGATGAAGCTTGGCCTGCATCTCCGATACCCGAGACCATGCTCCCGAAGGGACGTGGTCCGGGGCACCGCCGTTCGGCGGCGCGTCTTTCGGCATTGCAGCCTCCTCCCCTTCTCGAAACCGCTGCCGCCCTTCCCCATGTGCCGGGCTCTCCCCGGCTCGGAGTACTACGGCGGCTCCGCCCCGTCCCGGACCGATCGGCGGTCGACGCGCCCAGCCCCACCAACCCCGCCGGCAGCGAGGCAGAAGGGCAAGACCCGGGACGGTTCCCGTGTTCACTGTGGTTCGCTCAACGAAGTAGGAGCCCGACTATGCCCCTGCGGCATCGCTGCGAGTACGCCGCAGACCTTCCTCGCAGCCTCCCTGGCAGCTCGTGCCCACTACCTCGGGAGTTCCCCGCCAACCATCGACGGGTGCGCGCCGCCCCCGGCCCAGATCCACCAGGTTCGAGCCGGTGCCGCATCAAGGGGGTGTCACACGCCGGTTCCTCGCGTACTCCTCTCCGTCCCGCTCGCCGAACCCGGACCGTCTGGCAGTACCGGCCCGTCCCGGCTTTGTCAGGGCTGCTCCCACCCTCCCCGGCGCCACCCGGATCAGGCTGCCCTCAGCTCCACCGCCCTGCTGCGACAGGATCAGCGGCGAAGGTCTCTCACCTCCACTCGAACCACAGCGCCTCACGGCGCAC
>NZ_JBHTRF010000179.1:0-385 GCF_042796115.1 Kitasatospora sp. NPDC056446
GAACTCGGTTGCCAGCTGGCTGAATGCCGCATAGTGATTCCCGCCACTGCCAGCAGCCATCGGAGCCGGTTGCGAGAACGAACCATAGCCCGCGCCATCGCCAACCACCTGGGCGCCGATCTGCCGTGGGTCTACTGCCACCAGTCGCTCAATACCGTCGGGCCCCTTGACCTTCTGATAGCCGATAGCAGCAGACGATTGGCGGCCATCCAGCCCCAGATTGATCCGGCGAGCGCGCTCCCTGTCTTCCGGCGACAGGCCCGCAGTCATCATTTCGAAGGAGCGAACGTCGGTGGGCTGCAAACCAGCTGCCCCGCCGGGACCCATGGCGATGATCTGATCCGCCAGGGACATCACGCCAGCCTCGTCGTAGGCAGGCTGGTCG
>NZ_JBHTRF010000179.1:395-2139 GCF_042796115.1 Kitasatospora sp. NPDC056446
TGGTCGCCGAGACCCATCGCGCGCAACTGAGGCACCGCCCAGTTGTCGTAGTAGGCCTGCCGGTTCACTGGAGCGACCTTCTTGAAGCCCTGGGCGATCCCATACAGGCGCTGCTGGTTGCGGTCCTGCTGACTCTGGAAGGCCTTCTGCTGATCGGCAGCAGCCGAACGATCCAGCGCAGCGACCTGAGACAGGTTGGCTTGCTGGGCTTGAGGCGTGTTCGCCGAATAGCTCAGAGATGCCAGCTGGTTGAGCTGGTTGTCGATACCCCGCTTGCGCCCAAGCTCGCCCTGTTCCTGCACGTACCCAATCGCTGCCAGAGGGCCGAAGTTGCCGGTGAGTGCGTTGGCCATCAGACCCTCCCGCCAATGAGGTTATTGACGTTGCTTCCGAAGTTGTAGGGGCTGCCCGCACCGGTCTGCATCTGGCCCGACCACAGGCTATTGGCCGGGGCAAACGAACTCTGCCGCCCCGCCGCGTTCTGCTGCAGCCAGTTGTTCGCCAGGCCGCCCAGACCGGCGCCGAGCTGGCTCCAGTTGTTGGCCTGGTTGATCGCGGAGTTGCCAGCGGCGTTGGCCGCGCCCCAGTTGTTGCCGCTCTGAGCGTTGGCGCTGCTCTGCCCTACCCCGGCGATGGTGCCAGCGGCGTTCTGGCCCATGCCAGCCAGGCCCATCAGGCTGTTCCTGTATGCGCCCAGGTTCTGCGAGGCGATGCCGTTGAGGGCATTGGCGAGGTCCACGTTGGTGCCGCCGCTGTAGAGGCTGCCCCGGGCCGCCTTCTTATCGCCCGAGTTGCCCAGCAGGGCAGAGCCGATGCCGATTGCGCCGCTGATCGCGCTACCGATTGACATGGTGGAACCTCTCTTTGGTCAAGACGTACAGGCGCGCCGGCACATCGCCGGAGTGCCGGGGGAAGGGGTCTGTGTGGCTGTGGAACTCAAAGCCGAGCCGCAGGGCCAGTCGCCGTGCAGCTGGTACGTCGTCAGGCAGGTGGGCGGCGATACGGCCCGCGCCCAGGTTGTCGAACAGATGCCCAATGGCTTCGACGCCAGCGGCATGCACGCCCTTGGAGTGGCGCAGGAACAGCACATGCACTTCCCACAGGCCTTCGCCGTGCGGTAGGAACACATACCCACCCCCCTCAAACTGGCAGGCCACGCAGCCCGGCCAGATCGGCGCCAAGTCGATCCGGTCCTGATCCCTGATCGAAACCTGCGGGAACACGTCCGGGTGGTTCGCCACGCCCTCCAAGTAGGCAGGGTCCTTGGCGATGAGCATCAGTCGTCGGTCGGCTCAGCCGTCAGGACGGCGCCCAACAGGTCATGCTTGCGTGGCGAGGAAACGCGAATCCTGAACACACGTTGGCGTGACTTGCCCATCCGCATGAAGCGGACGCGCTTGGCGTACTGCCCTACCTCGCCAATGCTCTTGCGCTTCCAGTTAGACCAGGTAGCGCCGCCGTCAACGCTGTAGCAGATCTCAACCCAGTGATCGGTGTCGGCCATCAGGGAATCCCCGCCAGGGCGCTGATACCACCCACAGATGGGTTGCTCTCAGTGGTCCAGGTCGCTCCGTTGTCCGTGCTGACCTGAATCATGTTCGTTGCGGTCAGGGTTCCGACGATCAAACGCGCGCCGTCAAACCCAATGCCATTGATCTTCCCGGTTCCGGTGTATGGCAGCCTCGTGGCCGTCACGCCCGCATCATCAGACGCCCACAGCTCGCCAGTGGACGTACCCATTAGC
>NZ_JBHTRF010000180.1:0-2105 GCF_042796115.1 Kitasatospora sp. NPDC056446
AAGAGACAGGGCACCGGGTTCACCCAGGGGGGTACGCTCACCGTCGGTGGCGATGCCAGCTTCAGCGCCGGCAGCGGTGGCGACCTGATGCTGGATACAACGGCCAACACCTTTGCCGGTAAGGTCGCGTTGAGCGGCAACCAGGTGCGGATCCGCGCGCAGCCGGGCCTGGCACTGGATGGCGTGACGGCCGCCGCGCTGGATGCCAGCAGCACGGGCGCGCTGTCGTTGGCCAATGCCAATGTTGCGGGCGCTGCGATCGTTGACGGTACGTCCCTGCTGTTCGACCAGGTGAGCATCGGCGGCGCGCTGCTGGCTACCGCGAGTGCCGGCGACATCCGCCAGGGAAGTGGCAGCGTGGCGATCGGCAACAACAGCCAGCTGACCGCCAGCACCGATATCGGGCTGGGCGGAACCGGCAATCAACTGGGCAGCGCACTGCAGGTACAGGGCCGTGACATCACCCTGTCCAGCAGCACGGCCCTGGACCTGCAGAATCTTCAGGCCGCGCGTGACGTGCGGCTCAGCGGCAACGGTGTGCGGCTCGGTGCAACCTCGGTGCAGGGCGCATTGCAGGTCAACAGCGCCGCTGCGATCACCCAGTCCGACGCGCTGCAGGTGACGGGCAACAGCCGCTTCCAGGCCGGTTCGGACATCAGCCTTGACCAGGCCGGCAATCGCTTCGATGGCAGCGTCGCCCTGCAGGGCGGCAACATTGCCATCACCGCCCGTGACGGCCTGCTGCTCGACAGCGTGTCCGCCCGCGGCAACCTGGATGCGCGCGCGGGCCTGGGCGGTGTTTCCCAGCAGGCGGCGCTCGAAGTCGGCGGACGCAGCGACGTGCGCACGCAGGGCGCCATTGCACTGGACCGTGCCGACAACCGTTTCACGGGTGCGGTCGGGCTGGACGGCAACGGTGTCGATCTACGCACAGCGGGCGATCTGCAGGTCGACCGCCTCAACAACGGCGGCCCGTCCGATGTGCGCCTGCACGCCGGGGGAGGCCTGCAGCTGCCGGCCATCGATGCCGGCGCCGGCAACCTGACCCTGCTCGCCGATGGGGGTGTGGTGCAGGCCAATGCGCTGCTGGCCGGCAACAACGTGACCGTGGTCGGCCGCGATGGCGTGCGCCTGGGGGCCGATCTGCGCAGCAGCGGTTCGCTGAGCCTGGCCAGCAGCAACGCGGACATCGTGCAGGTCGCCGTGCCCAATGCAGTGGGTGGCAGCGTGCAGTCGGTCGGTGCGGTGCAGGTTGATGCAGGCAGCGGGCGCATCGCGCTGGGCAATGCCGGCAACCGTTTCGGCGGCGCGCTCAACCTGTCCGGCGGTGACATCAACGTAACCGGCGATACGCTGTTGCTGGGCAACGTGGCCGCGAGCGGCCAGCTGTCGCTGGCCAGCGCCGGCGACATCCGCCAGCAGGGTGCCGCGCAGGTGGGAGGCACGACCCGGCTGAGCGCTGGCGGTGACATCGACCTGCAGGCCGGTGGCAACCGCTTCGGCGATGCGGTCACGGTGGAGGGCCGGCAGGTGGCACTGGCCAGCGATGGCCCGCTGCAGCTGCAGGGCGTGACGGCGGACGGCCTGGCTGCACGCAGTGCAGGACACCTGACCCTGTCGACGGCCAATGTCGCCGGCGATGTGACCCTGCAGGGCCAGCAACTGCACTTCGGCACGACCCGCGTGGGCGGTAACCTGCAGGCGGTGGGCAGCAACGGCATCGATCAGGACGGCACGCTGCGCGTGGATGGCAGCGCCGACCTGCGCAGCAATGCATCGATTGCACTGGGATTGGCTGGCAACGATCTGCGCGGTGCGGTGTCGCTGGCGGGCGCGGGCATCGATCTGACCAGTGCGGGCGACCTGCGCATCGGTTCGCTCGACAGCCGCAGCGCAGCGGTTCGCCTGCAGGCCGGGGGCGCACTGGATCTGCCCAGCGGCACAATCGATACCGGCAACGGTGATCTGCAGCTGCAGGCCGGCGGCGCATTGCGGTTGCCGGCGGCGCTGCGCGGCAACAACATCACCCTGCGCAGCGGCCAGGACCTGCAGCTCGGCCAGGATGTACTGGCCGGGGGGGTATTGCAGCTCGCAAGTGGTGGCAC
>NZ_JBHTRF010000181.1:0-2030 GCF_042796115.1 Kitasatospora sp. NPDC056446
CCAGGCAACTGGCCGCGCCACCCTCATGAAGTACCGCAAGGCCCGCAACGCCTACTACCGCCCAACCGAGGGCAACGCATGATCAGGCGCAGGAAGAAACCCAATCCACAGGGGGTAAACCATGAACATTGACACCTTCGGGGTATACGTCCGGGCGGAGTTGGAACACTGGGGCAGGGAGTTTGCCCTTCACCGTGACTGCGAGTATCTAGGCCACCAATCCAAGAACCTGCTGGCCGTGCTGATCGAACACCAGGGCGAGATGCCCGGCAGGACTCAGGGCTACAAGCCCATGGAGACTGATCTTCGCGCCCAGCGGATCGAGGACGTGGTGGCATATGTCTGGAGGTCCCATCGGGACATGGCCATCGTCCTGCGCGCCTACTACTGCGGGAACGGCAGGCGCAAGAACGAGCGCTGGGAGACGGCCAACCTTCTGCTGGCAAATGCCGGGAGTGCAGTCATCTCCAAGACTGGGTACATGGAGCTGGTCAGGCGCGGGGAGGATAGGGTTCGCGGATTTCTGGAGGGCATGGGATTCGCCATGCCCCTTGACAGGTCGGACCTGCGAGTGGCATAAATCAGCTACGTTGCCAAAGTTGCCCCTAGTCCTCGCGGACTGGGGGCTTTTTCGTTCTGGAGCCCTCATGTCAGCCCTCGCCTACGCCGTCTCCTTAGTGAAACGGTGGGAGAGCTGCAGGCTGGAGGCATACCCGGATCCGGCCACTGGCGGCGCGCCATGGACCATCGGCTGGGGAGCTACCGGCCCCGGCATCGTCAAGGGCGTGAAGTGGACGCAGGCGCAGGCAGATGAGCGCCTGGCGCAGGACGTGACCCGGTTCCTCAAGGGCGTCCAGTCGGCGGTGAAGAAGCCAGCCACGGATGCCCAGACCGGGGCTATGACTAGCCTGGCCTATAACATCGGAGCCAAGGCGTTTGCCAGTTCGACCCTGTTGCGGAAGTTCAACGCCGGGGACGTTGCTGGGGCCGCCGCTGAGTTCACACGTTGGAACCGGGCTGGGGGGAGGGTCATGAAGGGCCTGACCAACCGGCGCCTGGACGAACAGAGGGTGTTCCGCGAATGAGCGAAACCATGGACATCCTGGTCCGCATCCTCGCCATTGTCGTCCCCTGCCTCATGCTGGGCGTTGGGGCACTGACAGGCTGGATCTGGATGCTCTGGCAGGACCACAACAAGCACAAGCTCTATGTGGCCGAGAACATGCTTAAGCAGGGCGCGCTGCAGGAAGTGAAGGAAGAGATCCACAGCCTGCGCGATGTTATCTACCGAATCGCTACCAAGATGGATGTCCCCGTGTTCTCGGAGCCGTATAAGCGATGAGTGACGGAGATGATCTGGCCCGCGAGCTGCGCTCGGGACTTGAGCGGCTAGATAGCGCGCTCGGCCGAGTGCATGGTGCATCCGCCAACGGGAACGTGGTTCGCCTTGAGGGCGCCGGTTCGATCTGGAACGGGATCGCCATCGGTCTATCCCTGGCTGGTGTGATTCTCGGCGCCGTATGGATCGCCCATGTAGCGAGCAATGTTGACGTAGCGGCAAGGCAGGCCGAGGCCTACCAGAAGGCCGTGTACATGCTGGCGCCCCGGTTCGCCGAGGAAGTCGACAAAGAGCTGGATCGCCAGAAGGAGCGAGACAAGAAGTGAGCAGCCCGACCCCCATCATCACCAAGCCGCCGAAGGTCAACCGCGCCAGCCTGCTTCCGCAGGGCCTGATGCCGATCCGCGACACCCTCAAGCACTACAGCACCTGGGCGCTGGCCGTCCTTGTGGCATCACCGGACCTGTACCAGGCTGCCAACTCGCTTGGCATGCTGGCCGACGAGGCAATGCCCGAGGCCGTGAAGTGGTCCATCCGTGGCGTGGCCGGTGTCGGCCTGATCGCCAAGTTCATCAGCCAGCGGAAGCCGCAGGCCTGACATGAGCATCCTGTCTCGTGCCCTGCTGGTGGCGCTCATCGCCCTGGCAGGCATCGCCGTGTGGCAGCGAGGGACAGTGGCTCAGGCTGAGCG
>NZ_JBHTRF010000182.1:0-1995 GCF_042796115.1 Kitasatospora sp. NPDC056446
GTCCGGCAGGTTCAGCCGCGGAACAGCGCCTTCGCGAACCGCTGGTGCGCGGCCTGGCGGCTGGTGCCGAGGGCCTGCCCGATGTCCTCCCAGCTCCCGCCGTTGTCGCGGGCAGCGGTGACCGCCCGCTGAAGCGCTGCGCTGCCGAGCTTCTCGACCTCAGCGGCGGCGGCCGTAGCTGCGATCGGGCGCGAGGACGTCAGGTCGGCCAGCAACCGTCGAACGGTGGCGATTGCGTCGGAGAGGTCATCGGGGACGGTCGTCCCCAAGAGCGGGGCGATGTGTTCCCGGGACCAAGCGCCGTACGGGTACGGGGCGTCGTCGCCATGCTCGAAGCCGTTCGTCTCGTCCTGGTCCTCCCAGTCGATCGGGAACATCTCGGAGGAGCGCCAGCCACATTCGCACCCTGCCCGTACGGCAATAGCCCGGGGCCGCCCCGCTTGGCCGTTGTAGAGCCACCAGGCGCTGTTGCCGTTGATGGGGGCGGGCTCGGTGCCGTCGCCCATCACCGCCACGGGGTACCCCTCGTGGCCGCTGCCGAACTGATCCGTCTGCCAACCCATGTAAAGACCCCTTGACGTCGAATGCCTGGCGTACAGAATCCTTGACACGCTCTCCGGGTGTCAAGAGTCGTTTACGACGTGTCGCATGCGTCAACACATCTTGACGAATGGCGTGTGCCGTCTGTCGGTACGTCATCCCGGTGACGTACAGCCCGGGTCGGTGACGTACGCGGCGGTGGCGGCCGGGGTCGAGGCAGGGTCGCTGGGCAGCATCGGTTCATGACGTCATCCGCCCCCACGTGGGAGTACGGAGCCCCGTACATCCCGATCACCTCGCGTCGGCCAGCACCTGGTCGACCGGCTCCGGCTGAGCGCAGCGGCGCGCCCGGTTCCCCGTCATGTCTCCCGGCGCCCACATCAGCCGAGGGCCAGGACAGGGGAAGTCCGGCACCTCACCAGACCGAATCCCCGGTCTGACGTGCGGTGGTGAGTGGTGAGTCCCCGGACGACCGCAACCCCCTGAGCAACAGCCTGTGCCGCACCCCGCGCAACCCCCTGTGCGTGGCTCTCTGCCGCCCCGCGCGGCGTTCGTCGTAGCGCGGCACAAGACCGACAGATTCAGGAATGCCTCGGTGTGCGATCTGTGCCGGTTTGTCTGGCCGTTGGGTCGTGATGCATAGGTGTGGGGGCTCCGGCCGGGGATCGGCTGGTACGACTGTGGGTCGGTCGCCAATTGGCGACTGGTCACGGTCGGAGGGGAAGAGATGGCACGCGGGACGCCGGGGTCGAAGCGCGGTCACACGGTGTCGGTGCGGCTGTCCGACGAGGAGCGGGAGCGCTGGGAGTCGGCCCGTGGTGAGTCCGGCCGCCGGGAGATGGGCGCGTGGGTGCGGGCCGTGGTCGAGGACGTCCTCGCGGACCGGACCGAGGGCGACGTCCCCGGCGCGGAGAAAGGGCCGGCCCCGCTGCCCCCGATCAACCAGGACGCGTACGACGAGTTGTGCCGGATCGGCGCGAACCTCAACCAGCTTGTGCGCTACACCCACCAGGACGGACAGCTCCACGCTGCCGTCGAGGCGGCCCTGTTCGAGGTCGGCAACGCCGCCCTGGCGGTGAGGGGCATCGAGCCGATGCGGCCCACGGACCCCGAGTGATCGCCAACATCACCAAGGGGCGCAAGGCCGTTGGGGCGCTGATCTACGACTTCGGGCCCGGCCGCCGCGACGAGCACATCAACCCCCGGATCGTCGCCGGGAACGTCACCGGCACCCCGCTCCAGGTTGCCCGCGCGATCGACCACACCGCCCGCCGGCGGCCGGGCATCACCGCGCCGATCTGGCGCACGTCGCTGTCGCTGCCCGACGAGGACGGCATCCTCCCCGACGCCCAGTGGGCCGACATCGCCACGGCGTTCATCGCCGACATGGGGTTCGACGGGGCCCCGTGGGTGGCTGTCCGCCACGGCGACGACCACATGCTACTGAACTTTTTC
>NZ_JBHTRF010000183.1:0-1988 GCF_042796115.1 Kitasatospora sp. NPDC056446
GAATATGACGAATGGGTCCAAGTGTTTACTGACCTTGGACGTTTCCCAATCGCTTTCCCGAGGCCGGTGTCCAATGAGAAACCATCAACCCGGATGCTTCTGGACCGATTGAAAGTTCCCGAATTGAAGCTGCTCTGCAAACAGCATTCTGTAAATTTCAAATCTAAGACCACGAAGTCACAACTGGTTGAGATGTTGGAATTTGTTCCTGGTATTGAACAGTATCCTCAGCTTCAAACCATGGATGAGATGGCGGCGTCAGACGCAAAGCGTTCGCTCTATACAGTGCTGATGCGGACGACCCAGTTCCGGGCTGTGAGCTTGCACAACAGGCGGAAGGCGCAGAGCGTTGGCGTCACTAAGTTCGAGGTGTTGCACACCTTGGAACAGGATAGAGAGTTCGTGGAGCTGGCTCTAAGAAGAAAGCCCGATGGCCTGTCGCCTCTCTATCCTGGGGATATAAGTAGCGTGCGATCAGTCATCGATTTGTTCGACCGCTAATCGGTAGTTGGGTTGAACATTCATAGAAATAACTGGAATGGAGGCGACGATGAAGAAAAGGCGCCTTGGGATGTGGAATCGATTGGCGATTGTTGTGGTGTTTGTCGCTATTTTCGTGTGACCTGTCTATCTCAGCTTCAAGCACGAGTCGGAGCTGAGCGGCTATCGCTTCTTCGAGCTGAAAACTGGCAGAAGCCAACCTCCAGGATGGGACGGTAACGAACATGCCTAGGCCTGCTTGCAGAAGCAGCGGATTCGAGCAGACGAAGATGCGTCCTACATTTTCAGTAAATGGCTACCGGAGTTGATGCTCATCTATGCCATCGCATACGGGGTCGTCTACCTGTTGATATTTGCCGTCATCAAAGTATCCAAGTGGGTCCTGGCTGGACGGGATAAGAACGAGTCAGAGGCATAGAGCACTCATGTTCGACAAGATCATCAATGAAGTAATGGACGGGAAGTTCCAGCTGATTGCGAAGGGAACTCTGACGCAACGAGCGGTGTCGGACCCCATCGTGTTCACTGGCACCGCCGTGATCGACCAAGGCGATGACAGCAATCTCCGCTTGCAGTTCATCTGTGAAGGGTTCACCGGCCCGTTCGATCCCAAGGCCGGGCTACCCGAGCCAGAGCAAGGGAAGGCAATTGGAGAGAGCTTCCACTTTGACTTGTCGGCCATCGACAGGGAGGGGGACGAGTGGGCTGCCCAGCATCTACGGCTTGACTTAGATCGCCCATACGCTTTGCCTGGCTTATCAGCGGTGCCGTCCGGGTTCGACACGCTGACCGGACGCATCCAGGAGCTGGCGTTGCGCGTGCCAACAGAGAACTCTAACGCTGAGCGCCATCACATCGAGTGGATTGTTCCTGGAACATTTCAGTTCCCGTTGCGAGGCTCTCCGAAGCCCTGGACGCATGAGGCGTCAGCTTTCGCATGGTCTGTGAACGGCATCGATCCTCGTTTCACCCGAGTTCAGTTCCACGGTGCAGCTACTGACTTCCCTAAGCAAAGTCGAGACTTCCTCCGTGGGTTGTCTATGCTTTGCTCTCAGCACCTGATGCAAAAGTGCATCACCGACATTGATTCGGACGCTTGGACGCTCAAAATCCGCAGCATGAAGCGACAATTCGATAGCGACCCTCTGCTGTGGATTCATCCAAATTACAAAGAGGGTTGGGAGTCGTTCTTGGAGAAATGGCTGCTGGCCGAGAAGAGTGTCAATGCCAGTCGTTATGAAAAGGATGATCGTTCAGTCCAGGATGTGATCTATCAACACTGGTATCGAGTTCATCGGGGTCACACTGTGGATTTCGAGAACGGTGCACAGGTGCTTTCAAGCACTATTGAAGGCATGGTCAAGAAATATTTTGACGGAGCCGAACCGAGCACAGAGTCTGATAAAGCAAAGAGCTTGCGGGGAACCATCGAGCATCTGCAAGCTCAGGACAGGATCTTGCACGCCCCTGCTTTATCTCTTTTGACC
>NZ_JBHTRF010000184.1:0-1979 GCF_042796115.1 Kitasatospora sp. NPDC056446
GTACACGAGCGATATATCCAAGGCCAAGGATTACATTTCCGATGGCCTTCAGCGAGTCACCCCCATGCCAGCAATGCCAATTGGAGACCCCCTCCCCAGGATAAAATTCCTGCTGAGTGCAGAGGAGTCAATTAGAATAGCGGGGACCCCAATCAAAATCGGAAGAGATATAGAGAACTACTGGAAAGATATAGTTTACATTCTTCGCTCATATCATTACGTTCAAAAAAAAGATCGAAGTGGCATCTATAGAATGAAGAACAAACTCTCTTCTGACTTCTACCATCAGTACCTTGATATGAAGGCAGCGAGAATGAAAAATCACACTAAACTTGATGATGAACAAACCACTCAGGACAATCTTCTTCTGTGATTCCATGAGGTCATTATCGTTATGAGACCCAGAGAGATCGGCGAGCTACAAAGACTCAAAACCCTGCTTGAGAGTGGTGATCTATTTAACGAACTCCCCGGATTAGCGGAAGCGGGGGCCGTCGAATCATTTGCCCTCCAGTTGATCGATAGTAGAAGGCGAGTAGAATTTGTTTCAACAATTTCCAAAAGGGAAATTTGCAAAGACAGGTTGAATCCACACTCTCAGTACTTCGACCCCATTCGTGCCTCTATATCCCACCTTAGGGACGGCAACGTTGATGAAGCCTGCTGGCTGGTATTTCTTGCCACACATTTCGGACACAATGCTAAGAGCAAGTGGCGGTTAACCCGTGACGTATACGGCGCGCTTGGCGCAAAGAAGTGGACCTGGAATGAAGTCACAAGCGATCTGGCGGGGTTTCGAAATTGGCTTGCCGGTGCCGAAGCGACCTTAAGAGGGGGAGATGGTATTCGCCGAGCCTTTGGAAATCATCGAAAGTACACGTCTCTAGACGCCTGGAAGCCAAATGCCACTGGCGACGCGATTGCCAGCTACGTGGATTGGATTCAGCAAAACGGTGGACATCAAGCAATGTTAGCCGATGCGCTCACAGAATCACTCGGGGATCCCGGAGCAGCATTTGATCGCCTTTACAGCTCCATGGCGCAGGTTGCGAGTTTCGGTCGCATCGGTAGATTCGATTACCTGACCATGCTCGGGAAGACTGGAATTGCACCAATATCCCCACCTTCACCATACTTCAAGAGCGCGACCGGACCACTAAGTGGAGCCAAGCTTCTCTTTGGACCCGGCAAGAGCGTGGGAGACTACGAAACAGAGACTGTGATACTTGGCAATACGCTCGGATTCGGGATGCAGATAATGGAGGACGCTATCTGCAACTGGCAAAAGAGCCCTACTCGGTTCAAGCCTTTCCGAGGCTAGAACCAGACCACTTGTATCTGTTCTTCAAATAGTTGAACTGGTTATGCCTAATACGTTTTCTATGCTGAAGCTGACCAACAACAATACCGGGCGAAACCCCTATCTTCCTCGCCAGCCGCGCAATACCGAACTTATTCAAAGCCACAAAATTTAATTCTTCATTCCACTTTTCTGGAACAAGATTTTTCGAGGCAAATTCGTTTGCCTCATCTTCCTCGTTTGATCCAACGCCTCCATCGACTTCAATCGAGATCCTTCCTGCATGCATGCACAAATGAGCAACTTCATGAAAGAGAGAGAACCAGAATTGATCGTCAGTTAGATACCGCGAACTAAGTCCAATCAGCCCGCCCCGAGCATTGAAACATGCAATTCCACTCACTGGACATCCGAGCGGCGCGGGCACAACACAAAGTGCGACGCCACAGTCTGCAAGTATTTTTACGATTTCGGGAAGAAAGTCCTGGGGATCGGGATTCAGAGTGAAGCGTCGGACATCACCAAGTGCGTTCGAAAGAGTTTCAGCATCAAAACTCTTTAGCGTGATCTTCTGAGAGGCTAGCTCAATTGCCCTATACCAGGCAGTCACGGCCCCCATTTCCATATCAAATGTGGTGGACCTACGGAAAGCCAAGGCCTCTTCCAGGCGACCATACTT
>NZ_JBHTRF010000185.1:0-1959 GCF_042796115.1 Kitasatospora sp. NPDC056446
CGGCTAGAGGCTGGTATGTGCGTGAAGATGTACCAGCAATCAGTGATCTTTAAGTCTCCAGTCGCGTTCTTCTCAGAAAGATTCACCGATTGTAAAAGTGCTATTGAAGCGGTCCTTCTGGGGCGAGATCTGGTCGAAGTTGAATCAGGATTTATAAGTGTATCGGGAGCCGGCGAGAAAGATAAGGGGGCTCCATCTTGGTTTGCCACGCTTCAAGGAAACATTGAGTCGTATCGACACTTGGTGCGCAGCATCGGATCTCACGCTACCAAGCTAGCCCTGAAGTCTGCTCATGATGTTCTCCTTTACGATCCTGGGAGTAATGTTTCCGGTGGCGGGAAGTCCGTTGAGAAGTCAGATGTGTTCAGAAATGTTGTCCTTAGGTCACATGAGCGATATTTTGCATATCGGCGTGGCGCAGATGTTCTGGATGGCGCGGAATTGAGATCGCTACAGAGATCAAGTGCGAAAGCGCTCGTCAGCTTTAAGTTATCTGGTTTTCGAAGTCGCCATGAAATTTCGTTGAACTTTGAGAATTCTGGGTTGTTCGACCGAAGGATAAATGTTCTCATTGGTGAGAATGGAGTGGGTAAGTCTCAGACTTTGGTAAACATTGTGCATGGGCTTGCTCGTTCCAAGATTGATAGTTTGGTGCAATCGAATGATCCTTTTAGTCGAGTAATCGCGTTCAGCTCCTCTCCGGGCCGGTCCTCTTTGCCTGGCAAGCTCAGAAGTCAGCATATTCTTCTATACCGTCATTTTGCGCTATCGCCATCCTGGGTGCGTTCAGGCGATAAAGGGGCGCTTACTGCAGCGTTGGTTGACTTGGTTCGGGATGACACTCGAATCGGGGGGAGAAGTAGATTCCAGATTTTTGATCGAGCTTTGAAGAAATGGCTCCCGCTGGCTCGCATTGGTCTTCCGATAAAGAAGTCGCATGCCACTCCGAGGCACTACGTTACGAGGGGCGGTGACGTCTACTTGCCGCTCAGTCTTCTTCTTGGAGCTTCAAGTTCAGTCATGGACAGCTTCCTTGATGGGCTTGACTCGGATCGTGGTCCGGAATTTTTCTCTGAAGGCGATATTCTGGATAGTCGCTATTCTCATGCTTCACGACCGAATGATTCGGCTCGAGGGGCTCTGCGTGAGCTGCAGCCACTCAGTAGTGGTCAGCAACTTTTTTTCAAATTCTCTCTAAATTTGTGCGCGTTCATTGAGTCGGGAGCATTGGTTCTTGTCGATGAGCCTGAGAATCATCTTCATCCAGCGTTTATTACTCAGCTAATGTCACTTCTTCGTGAAGTTCTCCGGGAAACGGGTTCATTTGCTGTCGTCGCGACGCATTCCCCATTTGTTGTTCGAGAGGTTACCGGCGCTGATGTCTCAATTCTGAGCAGAACGAATGATGGAGAGCCACTTGTAAGGAGTCCCAGGCTCCAAACACTTGGGGCAAGCGTTGCTGCCGTATCGGCCTACGTATTTGGGGATGAAACAGTTGTTACGCTCGCTAGATTGACAGAGGACGCGTTTCAGCGTCTTAAGGGGAGGAATGTAGACCCGAATAGCGAGCACGAGCTTGCCATGCTAAGTAAGGAGATGAGTACTGAGGCTGTTGCATACATTAGGGCGAGCCTCCTTCGTAACTCCCTTGGAGGCGATCAATGAAGTATATACGGCGTCCAAAATTTTTTGACTTCAAAGTTGCCGTTGAGATTGGGGGGCAAAAGAATCTAAGCTCGTTCCCGCTTTTTCGGGATAACATTGGGTCGGTTTTCGCGTCCTATAGGCAGTACATCAGGGCAAGGGGAGGTATTCCTGTTTCGCATCCATTGCTGCCTGAGGGGCTGAATACAGCAATGAGGGCGCATTACACTGGTGAGATAAACTCTCTTAAGTTCATTGAATACATCAGAAAAAAAATCTCTCCAGGCGTCTGCCCTGTGTGTGGGGCTCAATCGC
>NZ_JBHTRF010000186.1:0-1899 GCF_042796115.1 Kitasatospora sp. NPDC056446
CCGGTGTGTCATCGGCCGGCATGCCAAGCCTGGCGTTCGTCACCACCGCAGCGAGTGGCATCGCAGGAACCGGCATCAGCAACGTCGGCACCCTCAGTGCACGCAACATCAGCATGACGGCATTGATGGGACCGGGTCTGTCCGCTACCGGCATCAACGCGGGCGGCACGATCATCGCCAACGCCATCGATGCCAGCGACGGCAGCCTGACCATCCGCAGTTCTGCACCGGTGGCGATCAACAACGCCATCGTTACGGCCACGGCGATGTCCACGGTGGGATCGGCTGTCATGGGGGGGCCGGTCGCCGTCCAGATGACCGGCGGCAGCATCGACGCCAGGACCGTGAACTTAAATGGCGGCATCAACGGCGACGTGGTGCTGTCAGGCTCGATCAAGGCAGACTCGATCGGAATCGACGCGAACAACATCACCCAGACCGCGGGTTCGCTGGAGGGCGCGCTGCAACTGGATACGCAGGGCCGAGTGACCCTGGGACAGGCGAGCAATGCCATCAGCCGCGTTGGTGGCCATGTCGGTACCGACCTGACCCTGGCCACCTCGACCAGCCTGGCGAACAGCGGGGCGCTGTCGGTAGGTGGCAATACCACGCTCGACGCAGCTGCGGGCAATATCACCCTGACCCATGCCGGCAACAGTTTCGGCAACCGGGTCAGCGCGAAAGGAGCCGATGTCAGTCTGGTCGGCATCGGTGCACTGAACCTGGGCGATATCGACGCGCGCAGCCTGGATGCGCAGGGCGGCAGCCTTGGCCTGAGCGGTACGATCACCACGTCCGGTAACCAGGCCTACCGGTCCGCGGTGACACTGCAGGGCAACGCGACGCTGCAGGGTGGGACGATCCTGTTCGACGGCACCGTTGATGGCAGCTACCAGCTGGGCGTCGACGCCAGCGGAATGGCCACGTTCTCCGGTGCCATTGGTGGCAGCACCGCATTGCAGGGCCTGAATGTCAGCACGGGCAACGGTGCGCGCCTGTTCGGCGATGTCAGCACGCTGGGCACGCTCGGGTTCTCTGGCCCGGTGCGCGTGTACGGTGAGCGCAGCCTGACCTCGCTCATCGGGAGCCTCACACTCGGCGGAACGGTCGACGGTGACGGTGGCGGTCTGAATCTGAGTGCACGCCAGCTCACGATCGGCGGCGAGGTGGGAGGAGCCGGGGTGGTGGGTCGCCTGCACGGTCGCGCCGATACCATCGTGCTGGGCAGCCGCCTCACCAGCACCGGCGATATCCTGCTGCAGGGCAACGTGGTGCTGGACGGCAACACGCAGCTGATCAGCACTGGCGGCGGCGCCCTCACCACCGACGGCATCTCCAGCAACACCGCCGGTGGTTACAACCTGGCACTGACTACTGGCGGCCAGATCCAGGTCAACGGCAACATCAATGCCGCCGATGTCAGCATCACCGGGCTTCTGTTCAACGGTCGAGGCATCGTCAGCAAGCGCAACCTCAGCATCGACTCCGCGATCAGCCTGGTCCAGGCCGGCAGCTACCAGGTCGATGGCCGGGCCTGGTTCCGGAGTGCGGGGAACATCAATCTGATCGATGCAGGCAATCGCTTCGGTGGCGAGGTCGCCCTGGCGGGCAGAAGTGCCCAACTACGCGCGGGCGATCTGCTGTTGGGCAACAGCACGCTGACGGAGAACCTGCGGCTGGATCTCACCGGCGGGCTGCAGCAGGCCGCGGGCAGCATGCTGGACGTCGGCGGCACCACCCATATCGATGCCGGCGGCGCCGTCAACCTCGACAGGACCGACGGCATGGGCCGGCCGGTGAACCGGTTTGGCGACACGGTGTCACTGAAGGGCCGCGGCAGCTACATCTCTGCTGCCGGCACGCTGGCGTTCTCCGATTTCGATGTGGACAGCCTGATTG
>NZ_JBHTRF010000187.1:0-1896 GCF_042796115.1 Kitasatospora sp. NPDC056446
GGCCGGAAGTACTGCGGAAGCACCGGCCAGGGCCAGCACTGCCGCGCATGCGCGAAGGTTCATGGAAGTCTCCTCGGGAAGAACCGCCCAGCAGAATGCCGCCGGGCGGTGTGCGCTTACTTGTATACGATGTCCATCTGCGCGTTGGCGTATGCCTTGCCAGCCACCACGTCATCGGCAACGCCGGTCTTGGTGTACCAGACGCTGTGCTGCAGAGTCTGCGGGGCCGCAGCGGTGACATTGACAAACTCAGTCGGCGTCGCGTTGATCGCCAGCTGCTTGTCGTTGGTGTCATAGATCTTGTACGCAACGCCTTCTGCATCGCTGGTGGCGTTCAGCGCCAGTGCGCCGTCGGCAGTGGTCACGCCGGTGAACTTCACGGCCACGTCGTGCGAGCCGCTGGCACCAGTGCAATCAACCGTTACGTCCAGTGCGCGGCGGCCAACACGATTGCTGCCCTTCAGGTCCTCCATGTCCACGATGTCCATGATTACGGCCACCACGCCACCGTTGATTTCGGCTTTGCAGGTGGTTTCCCTAATCTCACCCTCGATGGTCAGATCAGCAGCATTCACGGCCGGGGCAGCGGCCAGCAGGATGGCCAGCGCCATCGGGGTCTTCAGGTTCTTCATAGGTGTGCTCTTCAACAAGTGATGGAATCGGGAACGCCACCCGTCATCTGTGCGAAGGGTGGCCGGTGCAGGAGGCGTGGTGTCTGTCGACAGATCCCTTGCCGACGCAGGACGAGGCACGCCCGTCTTCTGCCCGGCGCATGTTCGGCCCGATGCCCGCCGTGCTCCATACAATTAGTTGCAAACGCTTACGTCGAGGAAAAACTGCAAGTAATTGCATGTTCGCCGGTGTGATCGCGCCCTAGTCTGCACGCCTCCCATTACTACCGGGGCTGCACTGCGGCCGCGTCGACGCCATGCGCCTGTCTTCCTCTCCCCCTCAAAGCGCCACGCAGTATTCCCTGCGCCATACCGCGCTGGCTGCGGCCATCAGCACCACCCTAGTGTTTGCGGCTGCGCTGCCGGCGTACGCGCGGCCGGGCGGCGAAGTCGAGTTCAGCGAAGGCTTCGCCAGCGGCTTCGTCGGCGAAGACCTGGCGCGTTTCAGCATGGGCAACCCGGTCGAGCCGGGCCGCTACAACGTCGATATCCACCTCAACGGTGAGTTCGTCCGCCGCGATGACATCGACCTGGTGGCCTCGGATACACCGCATGTCGCGCAGCCCTGCGTGCCCGCACACCTGCTGCTGGCATTGGGCCTCAGCGATGCCGCCCGCCAGGCCGTGGAAGCGACGGCCACCCCGCACTGCGTCGATGTAGAGGCCGCGATTGAAGGCGCACGCGTACGCTACGACGACAGCCAGCTGCGGCTGGATATCTCGCTGCCGCAGGTGGCGCTGCAACGCCAGGCGCGCGGCTTCGTCGCGCCGGAACTGCGCGACCACGGCATCACCGCCGCTTTCCTCGGCTACAGCGTCAACCACTACCGCAACCAGGGCCAGCAGAACACCTACGCGGGCATCACCACCGGCCTCAACCTGGGGGCATGGCGGCTGCGCCACCGCAGTTCGCTCAGCCACAGCCCGCAGGGCACACACTTCACCACGCTCAACAGCACGCTGCAGCGCGATCTGCCGCGCTGGAACAGCCAGCTCACGCTGGGCCAGGCCAACACCGGTGGCGAACTGTTCGACAGCGTCGGCTTCACCGGTGTGCGTATCAGCACCGACGAACGCATGCTGCCCGATTCACTGCGTGGCTACGCGCCGGTGGTGCGTGGCGTGGCACAGAGCAATGCGCGCGTCACCATCCGCCAGAACGGCGCGGTGCTGTACGAAACCACGGTGGCGCCGGGTCCGTTCGCCATCGACGATCTCTACCCCAA
>NZ_JBHTRF010000188.1:0-1896 GCF_042796115.1 Kitasatospora sp. NPDC056446
GGGCGCATTGAACCAGGCCTGGATCGGAGCGCTGCAGACCGGCGATCTGCCCGACCGTTCGACCTTCGCACACGTACAACGTTGTGTAGAGGAAGCGCACCGTCGCGGCGTGGCCAATGGACATGAGCTCGATCTATTCGCAAAGCATGCGATCTCCTTTGGCCCTCATTTCCACCGCCATCCCATCCTTCAGGCGCTGCTGGCGCAGGTGGAGCAGGGCGAACGGTACGACGAACTGGCATGGCGCATTGAAGACGCAGAGTGGCAGGACATACGCGCGGCGGCGTCGGGACACGCCGCTGAGACCAAGGGAGGGTTGTACACATGACGCAGCATGGCGAGGAAGGAAACGACGTGAGCGGTTCCTATACCGGCAGCAGCAACAGGGGAGGTCGCGGCAAGGACAGCCAAACCGTATCTGACCTTCCTGTTGTTACCGCCGCACCGCCGGAGTCGCAGAGCCGCGCGGTCTGCGACATCTGCCGCTCTACCGGGCTCGCCATTCTGCCGGTGCGCTATACCTTGGTGCCCGACAATTGTGACGTCGACCTGGGCGGCCTATCACCCTCGCATGTGCCCGACGCTGACATGAGTGCAGCGGGACTTGAGCATGCTCTCAGGACCATGCGCCAAGGCATGTTGTACCTGTACTACGAGAAGGGGCCTTACGGACCTCGGTACTGGGAATGCTACGCCATTGCCGAAAACGGTACGTTGTGGCGGCAGCCCTCCGTCACGAGCGCCCGCCCCGTCGTTGGAGCGGGGCTGCCGATCTGTGGGCGGAAAGGACATGACTATATGCGCACCGAGTTCATCACCATACCGCGGCCTGATGTGTGCGGGACGGTCTGGCTCGCTTTTTCCCAGCACCCATGGACACCTGCGACGCTGGATCGCTATGGGTCCGATCCGGTCCTGCGCGCCGAGCGGATGCAGCCGATCGAGCCTGCGAGATGGATCCGGTCGGCGAGAGCGGAGGGCGACCAAGCGCCGTTGAAGGACGCCGCCGGGCTGGCATCGATCATGGAATATCGTTGGATGGAAAGTCCCACGGGAGATCCGCCGGAACTTCCTCACATCAGCGCGCTCCCAGCTGCCTCCACACCGGATGGCGCACTCAGCACCGCACGGCTGCGAAAGCACGGCACGCGTTACCCATGGTCAAGGCGGGATTACCCCCGCAATGGTATCGATCCGAGCGAACTGCGCTTCCAGCTGCTACAGAAACACAGCAGTAACGGGCGAATTGGTGATGATCGCCAGGAGTACCCGCCCATGCTGCTGGGATTGTGGGACGCGGTGGGTGCTGTGCATGAGCTCAGTGGCTACTGCAACGATCTGGCTGCCTGCATCGGTCAATTCAAGCGGGAGCGCGAGCTGGAGGTTTCAGCGGTTGACCAGATCGAACAGATCTCGCGATTGCTGGAACTCAACGGCGCGGTGATGGCAGGGAACTATGCAGCGCAGACCGTGCGGGAAGAAGAACGGCAGCTCCGCCTCGGGAATCCCTCGCTTCCGTCATGGAACCCGAGAGTGAAGATCTCCGAGGAGGAAAAACGGAAGCGGGAGCAGGCATACAAAGACATGTTCCTGCCGCTCTATCTGCAGGATGCGCAGGACGCGTGGAAGAACAAGTACTGGCCGCTGATTGATGAGCCCCGCTTTACCGCGTTCAAGAGGAACATGGATGCAATGGCGCAGATGGTGCTCGACCGGTTGGGCCCAGAGATGGCTGTGCTGGTTGCCTGGCTCCGCCATGATCTGTTTCTGGCAACGCTGGAGGACTTTGACGGCCAGTCTGCGGCGCAAGGCGTGTGGTTCGAGGAAGTAATCACCGATGCCATTGCGGCGCTCGGCATGCACGAGATCGGCCGTGCATTTCTGACTGAATCGGCC
>NZ_JBHTRF010000189.1:0-1894 GCF_042796115.1 Kitasatospora sp. NPDC056446
GACCATTTCCGTGCGCTGTAGATTGCCTGATAGAGGGCCGCTTTCTCATAGAGCTTCTTGCCCATGAACTCGCGCGGTTCCAAGTTGTATTGATCGACCTTGGCGTAGAACTGCCCGACGGAAACGCCGCAGTAGTGGGCTGATTCCTCGACCGTCAGCCAGTCTTTCCCGGCCAGGTTGAAATCCTCAGCCGCGCCCATCCGGCACCTCCGGGCGAGCGGAGAGCATGGCGCTGTAGCGCTCGCGGTTGTGGGGCAAGTAGTAGCCTCGGCCCATGACTTCGTCCCACAGCTTGCGCATGTCACGCAGCCAGCTCTCCTGCCGTTCCAACGTCGCCATGCCGAAGCCGTGGTCCAAGCACACCGCCATACTGACCAGCAGCGCCTGATCCGGTTCGGCGGGCGGCGTGAGGGCGGCGATGATGGCGCGAATGGCGGCGGAATCATCCTCTTCACCCAAAGCAACATCATCAGCCAGTGTCAGCCGCCCCTTGGCGCGCAGCTCCGCAGCCAGCAGCTCCCGCGCCCTCTGCTCAACGTCCATCGTCGGTCTCCTTCAGTTCGTTGCCAGCGCAGCGCGCAGCTGCTCGGTGGCGGTGTTCATGCGATTGCTCCCAGTGGCAGCCCAGGCTGCGCAACACGGATGCGCGCCTCGGCGATCGCGGCGTAGACGGGATCCTGCTCGATGCCGACGAACTGGAAACCTTCGAGTACTGCGGCCTTGCCCGTGCTGCCGCTGCCCATGAACGACAGGCCGTAGGGTGGATCGGTCACGACGGCGTCGACCGAGTTGTCGGCCATCCCACGCATCACTTCGAGGCAGTCTCCGACGTGGATCATGCGGCCGCCGTCCGCCAGCACCAGCGCAGCCCCGCGCGCGCGGCGCGGCATGCGCGGCTGATCGCCCACAGGGTGGCGATGCCGGCCAGGAAGAAGGCCAGGGCGAACACGTGGACCATTGCAGCGGTGAGCAGCTGATCAGCCATGGTTTCCTCCGGCTCTTCGCAGAAGGCCACGTACGGCCCACACTGATCGCCTTCGTGCAGCCTTCTTCCACCCGCGAGGGAGTGAATCGACCTCTGCGCGGCACTTCTTGCAGTAGCCGTTGTCATCGATCCCAGCATGCCCACGAATCGCGCACAGGATGCGGCGGCTCATTTGCCCACCGCCTGGCTGTCGATCAGGGTCAGCAGCTCCTGAATCTTGCGACGGGCGTGACCGCCATAGCCGTGGTTTATGAACTCCACCGCCTCGTCGGCGCACTTTCGCACCGCACCCAGGTCCACGGCCTGCGCGGCCTCGCCGACCAGCGGCAGCCAGCCCACCGGCGTGCCCTCGCCCTCGGTGAAGTGGTCGTGCGTCCAGCACCAGCCGGCGAACTGCCAGCCCACGCGCTCATCGGCCATCACGTTGCCGTCGTTGTTGGAGCCGATAGTCCACGCCGGGCCGGCGGTGTCCTCGGTGGCGTTGCTGATGAAGTCCACCAGCAGGCGCACCAGTGTGCCGTCTGTGGGCGCGGTATCCATCGGACGTGGGGCCATGTCCACGGCCTGCGCGTTCGGGCCAGCATTGCCCGGCAGCGGCGTGTCGAAGTGCAGGGCGTTCTTTGCCTCCTGCTTCGCCCGGATCTTCGCCATTACCTCGGGCTGGCCGATACGGGCCAGCTCGGCGTCGCCGGCAGCGTGCATGTCGAGGCCCGCCACCCAGCAGTAGCCGGCCAGCGTGACCATGACGCCGCCGACCTCCTGCGCGGGCTCTCCGACCGGGCGACCGAACACGTAGTCGACCAGGGTGGCCACGCGCGCCTTGTCGTAGCCGTGAGCCTGCAGCAGCTCCAGCACTTCCTCCAGCAGCCGGTCGCCGCGCTCGGTCATGTTGCTGTAGAGCGACGGCAG
>NZ_JBHTRF010000190.1:0-1889 GCF_042796115.1 Kitasatospora sp. NPDC056446
CTCATGGACTGGCATGTTCTGGAGGCTCAGCGCACCAGACCCAACGAACCTTAGTGGTGGCCAATTGCCCTTTGGAGGGCGCTGCTGTGAGCGGTACATCCGCCGAATGTGGCGTCAAGGTAGCGCGATATCGGCCAATGTATATCCTTCCACTTCAAGAAATAGAACGAATGGGCAAGAAGAGAAGAGGGAGTCAGCGACCAAATAGCGCTACTGCACGAGGCCGCGAGGGCAACTCCAGCGTCGCTCCCAAGGTGACTACTAAGGACGATGAATTTGAGAAGGAACTTCGGGACTTTCTAGAGCTGATGAAGGGCCTCATGCTGGGCTTGGCAATGCTCGGTGGAGCGTTCATCGTGATGCGCAGCTCCACACCAGCTGTCTTGCGCGTTATCGGCCCGTGGGCATGCGCAGCGCTGGGACTTTCCGTCGGAATGGCCTCTGCCCTGATCTATGCCCGTCACCGATTGAGTGTTAAGGGGCAGCCTCTACCGATCGTCATTGTTCGTGGATTCGGTCTGACTACGCTGCTTCTGATGATTCTTGGCACATTTATCGTGGCTGGCGAAATCAACCGGCAAACTCCGGCGCCGGCCAAAGCCTTGCCGGCTCCAGCTGCACTTTGTCCATCCAAGAGTGGCGAAGAGTTGCCTCAGAGAGCAGCTAGAATCCTTCCGTACGACCACAGCGGTCATCTGCGACAGCGCGGACCTCTCGTGGGGGCGGGGGGGCGTGTGCGCGGCACACTTTTCTACCGAAGGCGCCAGCGTGAGGATTCCACCTCACGCGCCCGATGCCCGCAGTTGTCGAGTGACTCGTTGCTGATCGCGCGGCATCAGCGATCAACCTGATCAGACCCGTGGGATTCCATTCCCACACGGCGTGCTTTCAATCAAAAACTGGCACAGAAGTTTCCTTGAGCGTGTTCAGCCAATCGTGTTGCAGGCTGGCGTGCGCTGTGCGCGGGGCATGTTCGTCACTGACGGCGCGAGAGAGCTCCAGCAGCTCCTGCGCGAGCACCGCCGCGGCATCCAATTTGGCCTGGGTGTCAAATACCTTACGCGACCCATCTGGGGTCTGAAGCGTCTCTGCGTAAGCAGGATTGGCTACCAGATACACGAAGTAGTCGGTCGTGGCCGCAAGGATGCTGAGCTCCTTAACGATACCCGCCTGCAGACTGCCCGCAGCAGCGTTCCACAGCGCAGAGGCAATGTCATAGCTGCTGATGTCGACCGTCTTTCCGTCGCTGATGGCGTCTGCCTTCAGTGTTTTGCAAAGCCGAATGGCCTTTTTGAGTCCGCCCCACGTTTCGTCGTCACGTTCGCGCAGGCGTCGCAGATACAGGAAGGGCAGATTGTGGATCAACTGACGCGCGGGTTTGTCGAGGATGTTGACGCCCCGAAAATCCTCGGCTTGTGTCCGCTGATACTCGGCGGTGTCATTCCACGAGGCCGGCACCACATCAACTTCCCGACGCAGCGATCCACCCGAGAGCTGGATGGCCTTGGCGCCTGCGCAGTCGACTTCCGCTGCCGGATAGGCATCCTTCAGCGCCGCCTCCAGTCGGTGACGCAGATCGAGCAATGTATCGACGGCTGACGGCCGGTACGGGTTGCGGTAGTGCCCAGCCTGCGCCAAGACCCCCGTCGCATCGTAGTGATGGAATCGCTGCTCCAAGACCAGGAAGTCAACATCACTGACACCGCGGATATGGATGTTGCCGGGAACGGAGCCCTGCAGGCGGAACGTACAGCTCAGCCCATCCCGATCCAATCGCGTTGCAATTTGCGCTTGCACACGCTCGGCCTCGGCAATGCTCAGGGCGGTGTAGCTGGCGGCTACCGCTTGCATGGCGCCCAGTGCATAGCGCGTATGGTGCCCATTACTAC
>NZ_JBHTRF010000191.1:0-1870 GCF_042796115.1 Kitasatospora sp. NPDC056446
GATCTTCAACGCGGGTTTGGCCGCAGCTCGTAGCCTTCGACCCGATCTGGTCGAGATTCGCCCAAAGGGTGGCACCCAAGTGCCTGAGGGTAATGAAACCGCCGGTGCTCTCTCCTTCACCGGCGAGGCCATCGGTTTCAGGACTGCGGAGTCGGCGGGGTCCGAGGTTCGCAGCCTGGTTGGTCGAGCCAACTGTGGCAGCCAACAGGAGCTTACCTGATATGCACGCACTGAAGCGGCGGCTGGCGATCCATCGCCGCCAGCGCGCCTTCCAACAATGGCCCGCCGTCGTTGCGGCGCTCATTACTGATCCCAGGCTATTCCTTTCGAAGGCCGAGGTCAGGTCCTCGAAGGATCTTCGGCCACGCGAC
The DNA here is from genome assembly GCF_042796115.1 of Kitasatospora sp. NPDC056446. Lineage (NCBI taxonomy): Bacteria > Bacillati > Actinomycetota > Actinomycetes > Kitasatosporales > Streptomycetaceae > Kitasatospora > Kitasatospora sp. NPDC056446. Next base: position 372 of record NZ_JBHTRF010000191.1, read on the forward strand.
GTTCCCCGTATCAATGTCTCCCGGGTTCGGTCGCTGGTGAATCGCGCGATCCCATTAGATCCGCTGCTTTGGTCAGGTCCGCTGCGAGTGCGCGCATCTGTTGGGGCGACATCGCGAACGCCTGAGAGTTCGATACCTCGGCTCTGTTTTGTGGATTTGACCGGAGGACGAGGCTCAGAGCCATGAGCTTGTGCCCCTCTATCTCGAACAGCTGCCAGCCATGTGTCGGCCAGATGTTCAGCTTTATTTCTGTCATGTCGCCCTCCTTGCGGGCTGTGTTGGTAGCACACGCAGCGTAGCGCAAGGAGGGCGGCTCCAAGCCTTTGAATTTCGGTCGTTCTGTCCATGAAGACCACTGTGTATCCCCGCTCGAGGTCCGTAAATGAAGAGTGATTCTCAAGAAGAAGCCGTTATTGATGGGGTATGCCCGCGACGCTTGGCCGAGGTTGTGGAGGCTGCGAGTGCAGACGTACCGACCGGCACTTTCGAGTTCCTGGGGAGCTCCGGGGAGGCACTTGTCGTCTCGGTCCCGACTTCCAGTGGTTTGTTCCGCGAAGCTGACTTCTGGGTCCGCATAGCGACGTCTAACGGTCTACAACCTATTGGCTGGGTACGCTTCGAGCGTCGTTGTGTTGTCAACGCTAAAGCACTGTTTGAAGCCACTGAACTGCGTTCGGGAGATTGCGAAGCGCCTGATCCAGAGCGTGTTCTGCAACTTTGGCAATACCTTGCGCTGGGAGGGCCTTGAGTTGATCAACCAGCTTCTCCTTCACCGATTCGTCGGCATCGGACTCGTGGACCCGGGCGACCAGAAGATCGCGGACGGTGTCCTCGTGCAGCCTGACGGTCAAAACATTGAGGTCAGCGCCGATCGTTCCCGCTTTGTTGATGAAGTCGCTGCCCTTCGCGGTGATGGAACACCAGACGAAGTGCACGACTCCGTCGAACTCGCGCACCGCTGCCTCGATCAAGCCAGCGTCCTTCAAATAGGCGACCTCTCGAGCGACAGCCGGGGCCTCCGCGATACCCGTCATTTCGCGGCCGTAGAGCTTCCTTCCGGCCTCCTCGAGCCGGGTCAGCACAGCGATCTGAATCTCCTTCCTGCTTGCCATATGTTGCCCTCCTTGCGGGCTGTTCGTGTGGAAACGCCAGCGTAACGCAAGGAGGGCGACGCCCGTCGTCCGTGAGTTGTTGATCTCCATGGCAGCGATGCTGCGCCCCGAGAAGGTCCCCGTAAATGAAGCCAGAATTTCAGACCGCTGAGCCTCGGTCACAGATCATCTTCCGCTATCACCTTCAGGTCCTGAATCAGACAGGCACCTGCGAGCGCTCCCTTGCTGCGCGGATTGTGGACAACTACCTGGCGCTAGTGGCCGAGCCGCTGCGGATTGTGGAGTTTCACGCCGGGACCACTGCTGAGTCAGCCGAGAAGGCGATCAAGGCTAATGCGCAGATCATCAAGCGCTATGTGACCGGCGCGGTGAAGCTGCCAGTAGACC
>NZ_JBHTRF010000192.1:0-1864 GCF_042796115.1 Kitasatospora sp. NPDC056446
TTCAACGGGTTGTTCTATACCCGCATGCAGTTCTTCCTGTACATCCCGTTCATGGGCCTGCTGTTCGCCTATGCGCTGATTGCCATCCGCCAGCCGTGGAGCCGTCGCGTGGTGATGATGGTGTTCCCGGCATCGCTGGTGATCACCTTCCTCCTGAGCATGGCGTTCTACCGCTACTACCAGCCGATCCTCTATGGAGGGATGGTCGAAGGCCACCTGGACAAGCTGAAGAAGCTTGCCGCACTGATGGCCGCTGGCCTGGGGCTGGTCGTACTGGGCCTGCTTGCCTACGTGGTGGCGCGCCGCCCCACCCTGGCCGTGCTGGAACGCCTCAATGACCAGATCCTGCGCTGGTCCGGCAAGGTCACTTGGCTGCTTCCGCTGGCACTGCTGGCCTCGATTCCCAGCGTCGTTGCCCTGTACCAGACCGGCTCGCTGGCGCCATTCCCGTGGACGGTGCCGGTCGGCACTGATCCTTTCCTGGTCCGCTACCACGCCATCTACCGCCTGGCGCAGATGCTGTCGCCGCTGGGCGTAGCGCTGCTGCTGCTGCTGCCGGCGTTCCGGATCGCCTGGTCCGGCGCAGCCAAGTTCGGGCTGCTGTTCCTGGTGCTGGTCTGGGCGGCCGTGCTGACCCAGCCCGCCATCCCGTACCTGTACTACTACGGCCGTTACCTGGCTGGCGACATGCTGCCGTACTCGCTGATCCTCACCGCCGGCGTGATCGCCTACCTGTGGGACGGCCGCTGGCGCCGCCTGGCCATCGCGATTACCGCGTTCCAGTGCTTGTTCTTCCTGGTGTTCTCCATTGCGCAGTACAACCACGACGAAGGCGAAGATCCTCGGTTCTTCGAGCGTATTGCCGAGCTTGTCAGCCCCAATGACATCATCATCGCCTCCGGGCTGGATGATGCGCAGCTGGTCGGCCTGCGGGTCACCTATAACCTGAACGTGTTTTCCATCACCGGCCGTGGCTCTGTTCCACTGCCTTTCGACACCGGTACCTGGCATCGCCTGGAAGCCAACGCGCACCAGAAGGGGGGGCGCCTGTACCTGTTGACCAACCAGCGGCCGAGCGCGCTGCAGGAGCAACTGGTCGAGCGTGTCCCGTTCCGCCAGGGGTACATGAGCAACAGCGAGCACGCTCAGGCCGGGAACATGTTCCAGCCTACATCGCGTTCGCGGTTGCTGCTGCCGTTGCGCTTCAAGCAGGCCGAAGTGGAAATCAATCTGTATCGGATCGATACCAGCACCTTCGACCGTGTCGCCAACGCGAGCTGCACGGACGAGCTCGGCCTGGCCACCGACGGTGCAATCCTGGTCAAGGGCCTGAACGGTTTCAGCAGCCCCGAGACGCATGGCCGCTGGACCGATGGCAAGCGTGCGAGCTACACCTGCACGCTGCCTGAGGGGCATTCGGCCAGCACCGTGGAAATCCAGGCCACCGCCTACCTGCCAAACGGGCGCAAGCAGCGTGTCGGTGTATCGGTCAACGGCGGTGCACCCCAGCAGTTCGAGTTCGCACCGGGTAACGACACCCAGCGGCTGCAGATTCCAGTGGGCAACACCGACAAGCGATCGCTGACGGTGGACTTCGACCTGCCGGACGCCATTTCGCCACAGCAGGCACAAAGCGCGAACGACGCGCGCGTGCTCGGCATCAGCATCAGTGAGATCGAGATCAAAGAATGAACAAGCAACTGATTGAACGCCTGGATTCCAAGACGGCCACGATCGGCATCGTCGGGCTGGGCTACGTGGGCCTGCCGCTGCTGCTGCGCTACAGCGAAGTCGGCTACAAGGTCGTCGGATTCGATATCGATCCGTCCAAGATCGAGATGCTGTCTTCCGGGCGCAGCTACAT
>NZ_JBHTRF010000193.1:0-1851 GCF_042796115.1 Kitasatospora sp. NPDC056446
TCCTTAGGCAGGCGCCTCAAGGACAATGAGTATGCTGCAGAGTTTCGAGTAACCTGATACAGCTTGGGTGAGCTAAGACCGAGTGCTTCGCGCTCGGATAGGGCCTCTCGCAACCAATTGGTCGCGTTGGATTCATCAAAGAATCGTTCGCCAAGTATTACGCCTGTTACAGCTCTTGCATCGAATGGCAGCCCAGAGCGAGTGAGGCGATGTGATAGATAGCGAAGCTCCTTCTCGTAGGACCATTCTTCTGACTTTCGCAAGAATCCTCTAGAAAGTTCGTTAGCCGTGGATGGCCAGGTGACTTTTGGGAGCTGACTTGAGTACTCAACTGTCTGCGTTCCTGCGAAGACCCCAAGGCAATAGGCGGGGTCAATCTGAACACAGATCCCCCTATGGCTGCGAGCGTAGTGAGCCCACATGAGGTGACTGCGAGGATTTCGACTGAAGCAGTAAACGCCAAACGAGGCCACACTGCGATCATAAGCGTCTTGAAGCGCGTCACTACGCAATGGTGCTTGGCGGCACAGGCCTTCAATCAGCGAATTCTTGTCGTCGTCAGTAAGATTTTCGGCAGGCCATCCATATTTCAAGAAAGCGCCTTCAGCCCATTTGCGAAGAGCTGGCTTATCCTTGGTGAATGAGAGGTTCGCGCGGAACTCGTTCGGATCATTGAATTGATTGCTGCTACTCCGGAGGCATGTTGCCTGCTGCGCTTGAATGCACCTGTTAAGTTCTGGCGCCGATTACCGTCAGTGTTCCGCCTAGACCTGCGACTTGGTGAGCCGCGCTGTTCAGTAGCGTGCATAGTTGGTAATGGGGCTTGGTGCTGGCTTTATTTCGAAACGCTTTGCGCAGCGTATGTGGCTGAACAATAACGACGTGGACATTGATTCTCGCGGCGCTCCATTTCGCGACCGCATTGACAAAGCCGATGGCATTGGCGTGCGTTGTCACGCCGTTTGTGACTGTCCAGGCGGGCTTTGTGTTTGCCGTGCCGATGCGATTGCTCAGTGCTGCCAGTAGGTTTGCCTTGTTAAGGTGATTGATGTTCTTTATGGCTTGGTTGATAACGACGTCATGTGCGGATACCGAAATCAACCGCGTGGGCTGGGCGGAGTTTGCGGCTTTCACATGAATCAATGTTAGGTGGTGATGATTGTCTATTGTTGTTGCATGGAGGAAATCGGATATTTCCCCGGATCCGTCGTCGCAAAGGAGCCAGTCATTACTCGATTTCATCCTTATGTGAGAAAGACGCTTCGCTTTTGATCCCCTGCATATTGCCAAGTAAACCCAAGAGAACAAAGAGTCTTCTCCTGAGGTGCCAATATTAGATAGGAATGCGCCTGTAGCCGGGGCGATCGGCTTCTCTTTAGTCAGGTCGAAGTTGGAGAAGTCTCCCCAGTACATTCCATTAAAGGGCGCGTTCTTGTAGCTTATTTCGTAGCATGCTCCGCCCGTGATCGAATGGCCGCTGTCGTACCACGCTTGCAGTAGTGGTGCATGAGAGAAGATGCGGGCGAACTCTTGAAGCTTTCCATTCTGCCGTGGCTGGACGCCAACCTTGGTCGTGTTGAAGCCAAGCTTTCCAGAATTAAGGGTCGGCTCGGCGTGTAGCTCGCCGAGGTAGGATCGGAGTCCGTTATTCCTATGGTGAACCTTCAGCCTGATGATGTTGTCTTGGGTAATCTGATGAATAGGCTCGAAATCATATTCCTGCCTGAGCTGGCTCAGTAGAGATGACCTTCCTGTGCCGAGGGTAATGCCGCTCGGGTTTTCGCTATCGACTATGCTGAAATCGAATAGCCCCTTCATTGCGGCTGTCTCACTGATAGGGTGAGATACGAT
>NZ_JBHTRF010000194.1:0-1839 GCF_042796115.1 Kitasatospora sp. NPDC056446
CTTCTCCCGAAGTTACGGGGTCATTTTGCCGAGTTCCTTAACCAGAGTTCTCTCGCACACCTTAGGATTCTCTCCTCGCCTACCTGTGTCGGTTTGCGGTACAGGCACCTTTTATCTCGCTAGAAGCTTTTCTTGGCAGCGGGGAATCAAAGACTTCGCTCCATAAGGAGCTTCCCCATCACAGCTCAGCCTTCACGATAAGCGGATTTGCCTACTTATCAGCCTAACTGCTTGGACGTGCACAACCAATCGCACGCTTCTTCTATCCTTCTGCGTCCCTCCATTGCTCAAACGATAAAGAGGTGGTACAGGAATATCAACCTGTTGTCCATCGCCTACGCCTGTCGGCCTCGGCTTAGGTCCTGACTAACCCTGAGCGGACGAGCCTTCCTCAGGAAACCTTAGGCATTCGGTGGACGGGATTCTCACCCGTCTTTCGCTACTCATACCGGCATTCTCACTTCTAAGCGCTCCACCAGTCCTTCCGGTCTGACTTCACTGCACTTAGAACGCTCCCCTACCACTGATACCATTGGTATCAATTCGCAGCTTCGGTGGTGTATTTAGCCCCGGTACATTTTCGGCGCAGAGTCACTCGACTAGTGAGCTATTACGCACTCTTTAAATGGTGGCTGCTTCTAAGCCAACATCCTAGTTGTCTAAGCAACTCCACATCCTTTTCCACTTAATACACACTTTGGGACCTTAGCTGGCGGTCTGGGCTGTTTCCCTTTTGACTACGGATCTTATCACTCGCAGTCTGACTCCTAAGGATAAGTCATTGGCATTCGGAGTTTGACTGAATTCGGTAACCCGGTGGGGGCCCCTAGTCCAATCAGTGCTCTACCTCCAAGACTCTTACCTTGAGGCTAGCCCTAAAGCTATTTCGGAGAGAACCAGCTATCTCCAGGTTCGATTGGCATTTCACCCCTACCCACACCTCATCCCCGCACTTTTCAACGTGCGTGGGTTCGGGCCTCCATTCAGTGTTACCTGAACTTCACCCTGGACATGGGTAGATCACCTGGTTTCGGGTCTACGACCACGTACTCATGCGCCCTATTCAGACTCGCTTTCGCTGCGGCTCCGCATCTTCTGCTTAACCTTGCACGGGATCGTAACTCGCCGGTTCATTCTACAAAAGGCACGCCATCACCCGTTAACGGGCTCTGACTACTTGTAGGCACACGGTTTCAGGATCTCTTTCACTCCCCTTCCGGGGTGCTTTTCACCTTTCCCTCACGGTACTGGTTCACTATCGGTCACTAGGGAGTATTTAGCCTTGGGAGATGGTCCTCCCGGATTCCGACGGAATTTCACGTGTTCCGCCGTACTCAGGATCCACTCAGGAGAGAACGAAGTTTTGACTACAGGGCTGTTACCTTCTATGGCGGGCCTTTCCAGACCTCTTCGTCTACCTCGTTCCTTTGTAACTCCGTACAGAGTGTCCTACAACCCCAAGAGGCAAGCCTCTTGGTTTGGGCTATGTTCCGTTTCGCTCGCCGCTACTCAGGAAATCGCATTTGCTTTCTCTTCCTCCAGGTACTTAGATGTTTCAGTTCCCTGGGTCTGTCTTCCATACCCTATGTATTCAGGTAAGGATACCATTCCATTACGAGTAGTGGGTTTCCCCATTCGGAAATCTCCGGATCAAAGCTTGCTTACAGCTCCCCGAAGCATATCGGTGTTCGTCCCGTCCTTCATCGGCTCCTAGTGCCAAGGCATCCACCGTGCGCCCTTTCTAACTTAACCATTTCTTACTTTAGAAAGAATCACTATGTGTGATGAACTTTGCATTGCATTCAATGTGAATGTATTACTTATTGTTATCTAGTTTTC
>NZ_JBHTRF010000195.1:0-1816 GCF_042796115.1 Kitasatospora sp. NPDC056446
TGGATCACCCTCCCGCCAGAATACATTTTCCACAACGTGCTTGACCCGCAGATCGGAGATGATTCCGATTTCGATATCAAGCGAGTTCTTCTCTGACGACACATCGACCTCAGTTTTCATCGCACCCTCAACGTAACCGAGCCGATAGCCTTGTCAAACGCCTGCTTTTGTTCTCGCGGTGTTGAATAGGGCTCGCCACCAAATGTTCGCTCACCTTTTCTAAGGCCCGCATTTGTTCCGAATGCATTGTTCATACACCACTTTTCCAGATCGTTCGGACTGATGGCCCATATCAAGACTTCAATGACAAGAAGAGCCAATGCAACTTGCCAGCCACCCAATCGCAGAATCCACACACCAAGTCGCTTCATTGCCTGCGACGCAACTACAGCCCCCCCTTCTGTCGCCGCTGCCGCTTCAAGCCCTGCTTTCATCCCTCTGAGACCCAAAGTCAATGAATTGCGCCCCAGACTGCGCTCGATGATCGGAGATGAGTAGGCGAGTGCGGTCAGGAACTGCGCACCGCCCACAGACGCCGTCACGAACGCTTTAGTACTCAAAAGTATGTCGGCAGCAAGCTCTTGCTGCCTGTCCGCAGCTTCCGCGTCTAAATAGCTGTAGTACGCCCCAATAAAACTACCCGCTCCCGCCAACACACTGCCGGCAACCTTCATCCGAATGGCACTGACACTACCCGCCCCAAAGAAGTCCTTGGCTACCGTTTCATGCACACTGGTATACACAGCCAAAAGCGACATGCCGGACGCCAATAACGTCGCATAGTCGCGCGTGTCCTTATCGACCTTGGTTGCCAGATGGATGAAGTTCACCATCTCCAACACGCCCGTAAGGGAGTTCAGGCGGACAACATTACGGCTGCTCTCCGCCGCTGCCTGCCAGCGCTTGCGCATTGCCAGTGCACCATGGTGCAGCTCCAGATCGCGAAGCGCGAACTGCATCGGCAGTGCACTCCCCTTCTTGCGATAGAACTGGATGCGCTCCAGGAAATAGCGCTTGCCCTGCTGGCCGCTGCTCAGCTCTTCGGCCACCAGGCTGATCGCCTCGTCGCGCTCCATCAATGCCCGCGTCAGGAGCACAACGCGGACCATGGCATTGCCGACAGTGTCCTGGATGCCCTTCATCGGAAATCGATTCAGAAGGTACGCACCTGCGGTAGTGACGAAGCGATCGACGCCACTCTCGCGAAGGATGCGGGCACTGGCGGTGGGGGGCGCAGCCTCCTTCTGCGCCACCTCCAACTTGCGGAGCAGGCAAACTGAAAGCTCATACTGACGGCTTTTGGCAGCCATAACGGACAACCACTCCTGGTTACCACAACTCAGTTCAAGTCAGTACCTGAAGTACGTATCACCCAAAGCAGGATGGTCATCCACACTCTTATTCAACTTCGTGATACGCCTTAGATTTATATATTTACCATTGACCCAACCAAGAGATTTGAAGATTGCATCAGCCATCCTTGCATAACGCGTGAAGCGAGAACCAATCCTAACCCCAATGAAGCACGAGACAGAAATGCAACTAATAAATATGTAAAAAAATCTTTTCAGAGAATACCAGTCCCAGGGACCTTCATTAATCGAACCAAAGCCGGCAACCAGAACGTATAGCGCAGCACTTGGCAGTGAGAACATCAGCGTGTACTTCATGACACCGATCCAATGTGCCCAACTTCCAGAGCTGACATGGGGGTATGACACAATCAGCCGCTTATTCTCGTCCAGAACTGACAGAGCAAAGAATTTCCCATCTTCGCCCCTCTTTCCAACGACCTTTACTCGGTCCCCTTCACTGA
>NZ_JBHTRF010000197.1:0-1802 GCF_042796115.1 Kitasatospora sp. NPDC056446
ATGTGCGGGACGCAGCCGGTCGAACCGTCCGCGCAGCCCTGGTTCTCCGGCTGGCCGTTGACGTACAGGACGAGCCGGTCCGCGAAGGCGTCGTAGCTGACCGCCAGGTGCGTCCAGTTCTCCAGAACGGAGGAGGCCGGGGTGTGGGTGGTGAGGGTGCGCACCGCGCCGTTGGCGTCGGAGTCGCGGACCTCGGCCTGCCACTGGCCGGTCGGCTTCCCGTTGGCGTCGTTGCCCAGGGCGTGCCAGCGCAGGGTGACCGCGCTGTTGTTGGAACCGCTCACGGACAGGACGGTCATGTCCCGGGTCGGGACGCCCGCGGTGTTCGCCCAGCCGGCCAGGGTGAAGCTCTGGCCGGTGTGCATCGGCGTCGAGGTCGTGGCCGCGTAGCCGGTGGCGCCGTCCAGCTTCAGGGTGCCGGGGGCGGGCAGCAGGCCGCCGTCGGCCTTGATCGAGGCGCCGGCGCCGAGCTGGGCGCCGGCCTTGGCCGGGCCCTCGTCGGGGGTGACGGCCGGGGTGCCGGTGGCCGCGCTGAGCTTCCAGCGGCCGGCCAGCTGCGGGCGCTGCTGGACCATCGCGGTGGCCTCGGGGCCGGTGACGACGCGGTCGTAGATCCGCACGTCGTCGATGTCGCCGCCGAAGAACTCGCCGTTGGCGCCCTCGCGGTTGACGGCGCCGATCTGGAGCGGGCCGGGGTTGGCCCACGGCGCGTTCTGGGTGTAGTCGGACTCGCCGACCAGGTAGCCGTTGATGTACAGGCGCAGCTTCTTGGCGGCGGTGTCGGAGACGCCCAGCAGGTGGGTCCACTCGCCGGTGGTGCCGGCGAAGCAGGGCGCGCCGTTGATCTGGGTGTTCGGGGCGCAGTCCGGCTGCCAGGTGCGCACCAGGGTGTCGGTGGAGGTGTCCTCCTTGTAGCGGCCGAAGATCCAGCGCTTCCAGTAGGGCGAGTAGTAGAGCGAGAACTCGTTGTTGTGCTGGCCGATCTGGGTGACCGCCATCTTGGGGTTGGTGTCCCCGGCGGCGGGTGCGGGCAGCTTGACCCAGGTGGAGACGGAGAAGTCCCGGCTGCCGTCGACCTGCGGGCGGGTGCCGCGCAGGTAGTCGTCCACGCCGTCGAGGTGGATGGACTTGTCGGCGATGCCCGGGCGGCCGAGGGCGACGCCGTTGTAGGCGGTCAGGTTGTCGGTCTCGGTGATGCCGACCGGCTTGACGGCGGTGTCGTCGAAGTGCCAGACCGCCTTGGCCGGAAGGCCGGTGGCGAGCTGCTTGTCGGCGGCCACGTCGGCGGCCTCGGCCTTGCTCAGGTTGCGGTCCCAGAGCCGGACCTCGTCGACCGAGCCCTTCCACGGGTCGGTCCAGTTGCCGTGCCACTTGGAACGGCCGAACTCCAGCGGGCCTCGCGCGTCCCAGTTGGCGGTGACGGCCACCGGCGTGCCGGGCACGCCGTTGACGTACAGGGTGCTCGTCTTGGCCACCGGGTCGTAGACACCCGTCAGGTGGGTCCACTGGTTGAGTGCCACCGGGGCGTCCGAGCCCGCCGTCTCCAGGGTGTAGACGGCGTTGGTGTCCTGGGTGGACGTCCACATCGCCCACTTGCCGCTCATCAGGCCGAGGGCGAAGCGGGCGGCCCAGTTGCCGTTCTCACTGACCACGACCCGGTTACGGGTGGTGTCGCCGGTGAGGTTGACCCACGCGGAGACGGTGAAACCGCGGGTGGTGTCCAGCACGTTGCCCTGGGTCTCGGCATAGCCGTTGGCGGTGCCGTCCAGGGTGAGGGCCTTGCCGAGGTGGCCGGGCGCACC
>NZ_JBHTRF010000198.1:0-1791 GCF_042796115.1 Kitasatospora sp. NPDC056446
GTGCGTCTGTGGTGCCCAGGCCTGCACCGGCGCCCAGCGTCAGCCGCAGCGTGCCGGCGTCCACCGACTGCATGCCACGCGCGATGCCACGCCGCGCCGCATCTTCCTGCACGAACGCGTTGTAGCCGGTTTCGTTGTAGCCGGAGTGGCGGCGCACCACGTCGGCCGGGGTCAGCACCAGGTCCGTCCACAACGGCGATGCGGAAGGCGCGAGCCCCTGCGCCTGCTGGCCGCTGACTTTCCACGAGCCGGTTCCGGTGGCGGTGGCCAACGCCTGCTGCGTGCCCTGCGCCCCTACTTCCACCCGGAACGCGCCCGGCTGCAGCGCGTAGGACGCCGGCAGCAACGTATAGGTGCCCGCCGCCAGGCCCGGCACCCCTTCAGGCACGGTGATGCGCTGGCCGATGCCCGGGTCGGCGCTGCCGTCGGCCAGGCCCAGCGGCGCGATGCCGTTGCGGTAGGACGGGACAATGGCATACACCGCGTTGCTGCTGGCGCTGAAGGTGTAAGCCGGATTGGCGTCACGCAGTGCGTGGCTGCGCACGTCCACCGAGCCGCTGCGGCCACTGACGAACCCTGCGCCGGTCAGCGTGCCGCCACCGGACAGGTCCAGCAGCGCACCGGCCTGGATGTCGACACTGTTGGCATGCAGGTCGACACCCACCGTGTCCACGGTGTTGATCATGCCCACCAGGCTGGGACTGACATCCTTGCCGTTCAGGCGCCAGCGCTGGCCATCCACGGTGCCACCGAAGGGAACGCTGAGGCCGGCTGCGCTGCTTGAGGTCACACTGCCGGGCAACAGCGTGATACGCGACGCGACGTTGCCTGGGCCCAGGCCGCCGATCACCAGCTGTCCCAGCGGCGCGCGCACCACGCCTCCCTGCTCGACCGTGGCGGCAACCAACGCCAGCGAACCGAACACCGAATCGGCCGCAGGAGGCGTGGCGCCGGTGCCATGGATGCGAAGCACGCCCTTGGCATCGGTCCAGTTGTTCTGTCCACCCAGCACGTCGTAGATCGATACCGCGATACGGCCCTTGGTTCCGGCAACCGGATAGATCTGCGCGGCCGTGATGTCCAGGCTCGACGGCGCCAGCAGCTGGGTATCGAAGAAGTTGCTGTTGCCACTGACTTTCGCCAGCAGCCGCAGGTCGCCGCTGCTGGCAAGGTGGGCGCTGCCGAAGCCGGCCAGATCGACCGTATCGCGTACGTCCAGCACCTGTGCCGAGGCGCTGAAACTGTGGTTGCCGGCGTCGGCACGGGCCGCCACCGGCGCCACAAAGGGATTGTCCGAGGTGTCACGGAACCAGCGTGCCTGCGCAAGGCGCACATAGGGCGCCTGCACGTGCAATGCCGATCCCGCCGCGCTGCCGGTGGCCATGCCCATCGCGGCATCGCTCAGCCCGTACAGGCGCAGGCTCTGCCCCACGCGCAGGTCGACATCCCCCTGCGCGCGAAGATCGCCGAACACCGAAAGATGGTCGAAGCCACCGGCCTGCACCTGTGCCGCCGACAGCTCGGCGTGCCCGTGCTGCAATGGCGTGGACGCGCCAGGGGCTGCATCGCTGGACTGCTGCACCAGGGTGATTGCACGCGGGCCAAGCTCCGCAGCGCCCGCCCGGCGCTCGTACACCCCACCGCCGAAGGCCACGCCCAGCGTGCCGCCCTGCGCGCCAACGCCACCGGCCGCCGCCCGCAGCGTGCCATCCAGGTACAGGCCATTGGCCGAGCGCAGCACGATCGTGCCGCCGTCGCTGGCCACGGAGCGGGTGCCACTGCCATCCACCG
>NZ_JBHTRF010000199.1:0-1765 GCF_042796115.1 Kitasatospora sp. NPDC056446
GTCGGTACAGGCGCGGGATTTGGACCTAGTCCATTTGAAGGGCCCTGCGGTGGGCGAGGCCCTGGCGAGGGCCAGGGTGAAGGCGATTGCAGCAGCGCGATAGGAATGTGCGGCTTGCTGGGAAGGCGCGGTGTCAGTTGCTGATGGTCAGTACCTGAAATAGGTATCGCCCAAGGCGGGGTGGTCGCCCGGCTGACGCTTGCTCCTGGTCACTCTCCGAAGATTCATTCGCCTCGCACCTTTCCATCCAAGCGTAGAAAAAACTGAATCCGCCAATTTGGCGTAACTGACAAACCTACGGCCAACTCGATACCCAATCACACAGAAGACAAGAACCCCCACCAAATATGACTGAACCAACAGGTGAAATGGCGCATAGAATTTCCACGCATAGAAAGCTATTACCAACCCCCACCACGGAATTGAGATCACAAGCGAGTATTTAAACACTGAGAACCAATGCGCCAACGTACCAGCACTAACATGCGGATAGGAAACAATCATCCTTCTATCCTCATCAAGAACTGAGATAGCAAAAAACCTTCCTTCATCGTTCCGTGCGCCGACAACTCGAACAACATCACCCTCGTTAAAAGGCCAATTCCAGAGAAGCCCCTCCACATCCATTTCACCAAGTCTGAACTCAACTTTAGTAACTGGCTCTTCCATTTCCTCCACAGACATCATCGCCAAGCCGGCAGCCGAACCACTGAGACCTAATGCGGCGGACAGCGCACCGGTCGCAGCCATTCCTACGCGATCGCCCTCTCGCCAGAAAATATTTTCCATCACGCATTGAACTTTGAGACCGGAGATAACTCCGCTCTCCATTTCAAGTAGAGCCTCTTTGCCGTCACTCATTTGCATACCACTCCTTGAGGGGCCGAATCGAAACCAGACCAGTAGCGCCCCCACACTGCCAGATTGATAACAGCTACTATCTGAAGTAGGTATCCCCAACGCCGGAATTATCGCCCTCTCGCGTCTGAGCGAACTTCCCAGACCTGAGATTAATCTTCGTGGGATCGCTCCAATCCAGCGCAGTGAATACGCGGTCTGCAATCCTCGCAAATCTAGATAGACGACGCCCGATCCTCCATCCAATCACTCCAAAAATTGAGGCTCCGGCAATGCAGGCGCCAGAAATAACTTCGAACTTACTATCGGATTTGACGTCCCAAACAAAGACAGTTGCGAGAACAGCCGCCCCCCCCACCAAACTACTGAGATCGCCAAGGAAATCCAGAAGACACGCAGCCAGTGCGAGGTACTGCCTGCCGTAACATGAGGATAGGAAACGATCAGCCTCTCATCCTCGTCCAATACAGAGATTGCAAAGAATGTTCCGTCGGGCCATCGCTTGCCCACCACTCTAACGCTCTGCCCCTGCCTGAACGGCCAGTTCCACAGCAGAGCAGACACCGATAGATCTCCCAGCATGAACCTGACTCGCACCACTGGCTCCGCCCCCCTTCGCTTGACATCACGGCCATGCCTGCTGATGGCCCACTCAAGCCGAGCGCTGCTGCAACTGCACCCACTGCGGCCATTTGCTCTCGATCGTCAGAACGGGACAGAACATCCTCGAACGCATGTTCAACGAAAAGTTCTGAGATCACACCAGCCTCTGTATCCAGCGGAATTTTGCTCGGAACATCCATGTAATGTGCGCCTTTCACGACTGCGACCTTGTAGTTACTTTCCCTATTGCTTTGTCAAACGCGTCGTTCTGCTTCAGAACGGCCTCCTGGAGGTTATCGCTGGC
>NZ_JBHTRF010000200.1:0-262 GCF_042796115.1 Kitasatospora sp. NPDC056446
GACTGCGCCAATCCCCGACTTGTCGCCCTTCCAACTGGTCTCTTCCGGGCGAGAAAGGCAAAGTCCGGTGTACAACGCAACGTGAAAATCGTCATAGATGTACTGCGAATTGTTCTTGGCAGTATCTTGGCAGTTGAAGTTCACCCGGATGCCATTGGTGACCTTGGTGTACTTGATGGATGTTGCTTTGCCGGTCGGGCGGATCAACTGGCAGTGCTCCAGCGGCTTGCCCTGAAGAGCCGCATATGCCTGTCCCTCATCA
>NZ_JBHTRF010000200.1:272-1763 GCF_042796115.1 Kitasatospora sp. NPDC056446
TGAGCTACAGGGTGTTTGCGGGTGGGCCTTCGCCTCAGGAGGGGAAAAGCCGTAGGCGAACAGCGACAGTGCAAGGGCCACAAATTTGAGGCGCAGTCGGTCTGACCTCATCACTGACTGGCCTCATTAAAAGCGAGCGCAACCGCGTGTCCTGCAAGCCCACCGATGAACGCAAACACCATGCACACAAGCATCGCTATTCCTCCCTCTCCAATGCGCCGCAGAACACGCACTCTCCGCCGTCATAGTCATGGCCGGTGTCGGCGCACACGACCTCATCAACCTCGCCCGCCTCGTCGTCGGCGTGTTCGTCTGCGTCTTGATCCTCGCGGTCCTCAAAGAACCCTGCGATCTTGTCAACGCACCATCGGCCGAACCACGGAAGCGCCATCAACGTTCCGGCGCCAACGATTGCTGTGACGACCTGTGCAACGGACAACCCGAGAAACACCCCACTGAAGTCCATTACGCACCCTTTAGTAGTCGACTACGGCTCGGCACTCCGTACACCACAGGTTGCCGTCGTCCAACACGATCACGTCATCACCGCCACACTCGGGACACCAGTCGTCCTGGCATTCATCGGCGCTGACGTCATCGGGCTGTGTCTTCATAAGAATCGGGGCCGGTTTCCCAGCCCCTTCCCGTCACGGTTCTTCCGCGATCAGCGGAAGAAGGTAGCGACCTTGTTGGTCGCCCAGCGGGCGAAGCCCGGGGACGCCTTGATGGCGCCTGCGCTGATGATTGCGCTGACTGCGCTGGCGGCTGCGAGGCCGGTCAGAATGTCGCCGAAGTCCATTGCACTGCTCCTTGGTTGTGCGCGTTGTGCGCGTTGGATGGGGTGGTCAATCCCGTTCTGTACTGACCGATTTCACGACGGCGCCCACGATGTAGCCCAGCACATTGAGTGCAAGCACCAGCGTGAACACCCCCGAGAACCAACCAGTAGCCACCTCAGGTTCCGGCCACTGGAATAGATCGATGAGGATTGAGGCCTGTGCGTGCTCTGCTGCCGACACAAGCACATATCCACCACACTGCGATGCAGGCTCCCCGGTGGGTACGAGCGTCCCCTCAGCCGTCAGAGACACGCACACGGCCATGACTTAGGCCTGAGCAGCCGCGCGGGGTGCGGCCTTCGGCACCATGCGCAGGACGGTGAACTTGCTCAGCGATGCGACGCCCTTGTTGACCTGCAACATGGATTCGATATCGAGTTCGTACTCACCTTCGGGGTAGCCGGGCTGGCCCTTGTCCAGGCGCACATCGAACGGGTAAGCAAAGCCGCCGGTTTCGAGCTTGGCCTTCTGCTTGCGGGTGGTGTATTCGACGTTCTCACCGGCATCGTTCTTGAAGCTGCCGCCGCGTTCATCGATTTCGTTCTTCAGGACGGTGACCTTGACGCTCATGTGTAGTTACCCCTTTGAGGTTGTCTGTACGGCCGCGATTTCGGGCCAGTGCGCTGCTGTGTCGCCTGTGACCCACTTCGGC
>NZ_JBHTRF010000201.1:0-1752 GCF_042796115.1 Kitasatospora sp. NPDC056446
CGTGAAAGCGGCCGGCCCTACGAGATCAGCACCAGCGTGGACAACCATGGCACCGAGTTGACCGGGCGCGGCCGTGCCCAGCTGGGGGTGACCTGGAACAGTCCACTGGGCCTGGGCGATGTGTTCGCCGCCAGTGGCACGTATGCATTCGATCCACAGGCCAGCCGTGCCGGCGCACTGTCCTACAGCGTGCCATTGCAGGCGGTACAGGGTCTGTCGGTGCTGGCCGGTGCCAACCGCAGCGAGCTGGAGGTGGACGACGGCATCCTGCGCGGCTTCAAGCTCAAGGGACCGGCGTCGCAGGCCTATGCAGGTGCCGACTGGAAGTTCATCAACCGGCCCGATCTGCAGGTGACCAGCTCGGCGCGCTACATCCGCGAAAGCTCGCGCTTTGAAGCGCTGGGGCTGGTTCTTTCCAAGCAGAAATACGATGTGGCCGAGGTGGGGGCCAGCGTGCGCCACAACGATGCACGCTGGCATGGCATCAACCTGGCGCAGTTGAGCTTACGCCAGTCGCTGCGCGATCGCTCGGCTGACTTCGATGCGATCAACCCGACACGTGACAGCCGGTTCAACGTGGTGCGCCTGGGCCTGCTGCGGCTGCAGTACCTCAGCCGCAGCCAACGCCTGCTGTTCAAGTTCAATGGCCAGTACAGCAACAACTCGTTGCCGGCACTGGAGCAGTTCCAGGTCGGTGGCAACGACAGCGTGCGGGGATACGCGCAGGGCGAGACCCTGGGCGATCGTGGCTGGTACGGGGCGCTGGAGTACCACGTCGACGCGCCGGGCTTCGGCGATGTGGCCTCGCCGCTCCGCGGCGTGCCATGGCGCGAAGTGCTGGAGCTGGATGTGTTCGCCGACCAGGCACGGGTGTTCGATGTTGATGGGCTGGAGGCACCGGCCGACCTGGCATCGGTGGGAATGGGCGCGACCTTCCGCCTGCGCCAGTGGAAGAACCTGGAACTGCGCGTGGCGGCGGCCAAGCCGACCAGCGCCCTGCGACCGGGTGACGGCCGCGATGTCCGCGTGTATGCGCGGCTTGGCCTGACCTTCTGAGGAGCGACCATGAACCGTATCTACCGACTCGTCTTCAATCCTTCGCTGGGCCAGGTGCAGGTCGCTGCGGAGTTCGCGCGCGGGCCACGTCGCTGCGTCCCGGAGCGATCACGCACTCCCCTTTGGCTGGCACCGTTGACCGCGGCGCTGCTGCTGACCGGCAGCCTGCAGGCCACGGCGCAGACCCTGCCACAGAACGGCACCATTACGTCGGGCTCGGGAATCATCAACGTCAATGGCAACACCATGACGATCACCCAGCAGAGCCAGGCTGCGTTGTTCCAGTGGAGCAGCTTCAGCATCGGCTCCGGCAACACGGTCAGATTCGATCAGGCAGGCTCGAGGTCGACGGCGATCAATCTGGTGACCGGCCCGTCCGCCAGCATCATCAGTGGCCAGCTGCTGTCCAACGGGCAGGTATTCCTGCTCAATCCGGCGGGCATCACCTTCACCGGCACTGCCAGCGTCAACGTGGGCGGGTTGCTGGCCAGCACCCTGACGCCCGGCGCACAGGGGATTCCGCTGGATAGTGGTGGGTTGCCGCCCAGTTTTGAACTGGGCGGCGCAGGGGCCGGTGCCGCGGTCAGCAACCTGGGAGGTACGCTGACGGCGACGGCCGGCGGGATCAGCCTGGTCGGCGGTTCGGTGTTCAACAACGGTTACATCGCCGCACCGCTGGGCAACATCGATCTGGTG
>NZ_JBHTRF010000202.1:0-1696 GCF_042796115.1 Kitasatospora sp. NPDC056446
GTACACGCTAGAGGAAATCACGGACCTGGCGAAGCAGGCAGCGAAGCATCTAGTCTCGTCCACCTAGTTTGGCTTCCAACCCACGAACGATATGCGCAAGCGTGTCGTTCGTGGCTCTCAGCATCTGCACTTCGCCTTCAATTCTGGCAACGTCGGCTTGAAGAGACGCCACAACACTTTCAAGCGACACTGTCTTCAACCCAGCAGCAGCTCCATTGCCGCTCATGCGAGTTCTCCATATTTTCAACAGAATCGACCACATTCTTTAGCACCCCAAGCGCGGAGCACTGCCGGCGTTCGGTGAACGTGCTCATCGCAGGTACTCCACGACCGCATCCATCCTGAAGTCACCCGGAAGTTTCTCGTCCGGCACCAGATCGCCAAGGGCACCATTTTCGAAGCGTGCTTTGACTGTCAGACCCGTATACGGGTGCACCATTTCGAACCAGCCGATCCGCTTGATCACGTCGAAGTACCAGGTCTCGAACGCTGTAACGTCCGCTATGCTGGCAAAGTAGAAGTTCATGGACTGCTTAACGAGCACCTGACTATTGAGCAGGCGCTGCCTGGGCACACCCCTTTCCATTTCCGTGCGTTCGATCGAGGGATCGAAGGAGCGCTTTTGCCCGTCGAAAGTGATCCTGGCAACAACCGGCAACGTTTCCATCAGATTGCATCTCCCAGACCGAAGCGGCCCTTGATTGCTGAGTAGGTGGATCCTGTGCCGCCAGCGATACGCCCACCGATTGCCTGATCCAACTGGCCCAGCAGCACCTCGACCTCGAGAGCTCCGTCTCGGGTGCGCGATGCGCTGGCCGTGGTGCCCGCCGGGGCATTGAACACTTTGATGTTCACCGCTCCCACGCCCCCCGATCCCAGCCCGCCACCACCGGCGACAGTTCCGCCCGTGGCATAGCCGAGCAGGCCACGCCGCATGCCTTCCACAATGTCGACACCGCCTGCACGGGCGATATCCGCCTGGGACCAGACCACCTCCCCTGCGTGCACGATCCCTTTGGGCTCGTACTTCCCCCCTGGACCGGTGTAGCCCCCATCGGACCTGCCCCCACGCACCAGCTTCTGGAACAAATCGTCATTGATGCTGCTGGTGCCCCTTGTCACGGCCGCATTGCCAACAGAATTGATTCCGCCGCTAAGCGCACCTAGTGCGCCACTGACCCATGACCCACCGATACCGGCCAGCGCCTGGCGGAGCTGGATACGTGCCAGGTCCGCCAGAATCGAGCGGGTCATATCCGAGAAGCTGACCTTGCCGGTCTGCGTGAACTTCACCCAGACGTCTTCGAGACCACTGAACACCGATCCGACAACGCCACCCATCTGCTGGGCGGCGTTACCGGCCTGTTGTCGGTAGTTCTCCCACGCCGCAGCGGCACCGAGCAGCCAGTTGCCCTCGGCGGACTGAAGCTCTGCATAGCCATCGCGAATGGCCTGCACGCGATCCAGCGTCTTGGCCAGCAGGATCGCTTTCTCTTCATCGAAGGTGGAGTCATCGATCTGGTCCGCGTTTCGCTGAAGCGTGAGCTGCCGTAGCTTCTCAGCCTGATCGTCGTACGCATCGTTGATGCGCTGCTGGATCTCATACTCGCGATCACCCATGCCGACCTGGGCAGCGCGTGTTTCCATCTGACGCCGGAACGCATCGTTGCTCGCCTCGAGCGCGGCAGTGTAGGCG
>NZ_JBHTRF010000203.1:0-1670 GCF_042796115.1 Kitasatospora sp. NPDC056446
GCCCCTCTGGTGAACTAGATTCTTTGCACGTTGCGGGGCGCATCGTGGGCGGCGCAATCATGCGCCGCGGCGAAGAGTTCTAAGACCAATTCAAGGAAGAGGCGATGGCGTTGATCAGCTGTGTCGAATGCGGCAAACAGATAAGCGACAAGGCAAGCACTTGTCCTAGTTGTGGTGCACCTGCTGCGCCACTTGGCTCAGCACCGCGCACAACAACTCAGCCTATCAAGGCGGTTACGTTTACTCCGATGTCGATCGCAGCATTGGTCGTTGCAGCTATTGTTTTGTTCTTCTTGGCCATGGTTGTCATACGGCCCGGTGCGCCTGGCGCGCCTAAGGACCCAGAAAAAGCCGCAGAACAAGCAGCAGAACGTCGAACGGTCCAGTACTGCGAGGACCGCTACAAGGAGATGAATGCTGACCGGCAATACACAGTGGAAGTGCTGCAGTTCCATTCGCAAGCATGCCGCAAGGCGCGCGATGACTACCGTGCGAAGTGGGGACGAGAACCCTGACGAAACCTGATGCTATCCGCCACATAGTTGTTGCATACAAGAAACCCCGCCGAAGCGGGGTTTCTTTTTGTGGATCAAGCGGCGTCTTGGTAGATCATTCCGATTTGACCAGGGCGTTCAAAGGTTACGCTGCAGCGAGCCTCAAAGTCCTTGTAGTTCACGGAGGAGACCGCGAGCAACCGAACCGCTTCCTTCTGCTTGGTCAACGTAGCCACGCCACCATCCGTCAACCACTGATGCAGCTTGTCGCCCACATCCTGTCGGCCCCGCATCTCCTCAAGCACTTCATTCGGGAAGCAGACCTCGTAAACCCACTTGCGCGTGATCGCTCCCCAGATAGGAGGACGCCCGTGCGCGCCAGAGGTGAACGCAGTCCCGGTCATTTTTGCCAGCGCAGCATAGTACTCAGGCTCGAACTGTCGCTGCCAATCCGAAGCATGCTGCCGGATCAGCTTCGAGATCAGATCCTGCAGGGCGTCCGGCGCGCGGTGGTACTGGTATCCGGTAGCCTCGTCAATTAAGGCGACTAGCCCGACCATGCCCAGTGCCAAGTTGATCTCCACGCAAGCTGACACTTGGCGCGCCTGCTGCTTATGCGTCTTCCCGGCGATCGCGGCCCTCAGCACGTTGCCCACCGCTTCCATTACCGCTTCCGCCTCGATGAAGTGGGCACGACCACGACCAGGATTCGAAACCGGTGACCCTGCTTTCTCCTTTCCGCTCATGTAGTTAGGGGCGAAACAGGCCAGAAAACCGTCGAACCGGTTACTTGGGTTCTTCCCGTGATACCCGAGCAGATGTGCGAACTGCGTGGCGAGAAAGCCACGGCGTCCGTCCTCTAACACAATCGCGGGCGCTTCCAAAGAGCCGAATCGGACAATGCCGTAGTGGCTGATCCTAGGGAGATCACTCCCGTCGTGTTGTGCTTCGGCCTCGGAGCTGACCGGAGTGTTTGCTGCTTCCAGATGGTGCATGTGGCATCTCCTATTGCAGTGAAGGTGCCCACGCAGTGCAGTCCAGCGTCGATCCCTCTTGACGGTGGTGAGGCCGCATCCTAGGATTTGGCCCGTCGAAGGTCGTGGAAAACCTTCGATACCGGACATGCAAAGCGTGGACGGTTTGGGATGAAAAAACTCGGCCCCGTCTGGTTACTGC
>NZ_JBHTRF010000204.1:0-1647 GCF_042796115.1 Kitasatospora sp. NPDC056446
GCCCCGACCGGTCCAAGTCTCGCCGGTGTGGGGAAGCCAATACTTGGGCGCAACTTCCTTCTTCGCCGCAGCTCCCCTCTTGGGCACATCAGCCGCCAGCATGCTGACGATCTCGGCGCGCTGCTTCGCAGAGAAGCTCTTACCGTATTGCGAAACGAGGTTCGCGACCTCGGCGAAGGCATCAGCGGCCTGCTCTTGGAGAAGCTGGACTTCCTGCTCCTCCAACTTGCGCAGCTCTTCAGCAAGCTTGGCTTTAGCGGAAGCAATGGAATCGAGTGACGGCTTGGTCATTCTTAAAAAACCTGAGTTTGGAATAGACGGAGTGGCGGGAACCAGGAAGCGCTTTGAAACACCCGCGCAACCATCCCGGCCAGCAATGACAAGTTACGACTTCTACACGCCACAAACAACTCCACAGACGCAGTAGAAGGAACTGCACACGCCCGCAATGTGAGCTAAGCAGTCAGTTGCCTAATAACGTCACGGGCCAAAACCAAAACCACGGATGGGCGAATATATTTATGTGACCGACATCCCAATGCCTAAATGCCAATACTGTAAGAAAAGTACACTTAGGCATCACTTTTAGTGAAATTAAACACTATAGAAAGCTATCCCGCGCCAGCAGCTCCACCGCCAAATATTTATTTCCTTTCAACAACTTACTCTCATCTATTGGGTAACTGAGCACTCCCCTACTGGCAGGATTGCCACCCATGACTAGGCATCACCTGAGCAGAAAAAATGGTCTATTTTACAAATTGACGAAAGCTCTCCCTGCCCTATCAAGGTTTCATCTTACTGATAGGAAGCAACATGAAAGAAGAGCTAGAAAAGAGAATTGAAGACTACGTTCGGCAACCCTTTGGTCTGCTGGAAGTTGGGTGCATCCGCATAGGGCGCCACGAATTCAAAGACATCCGCGTCCAAGGACGAGAATCTGCGATCCAACTGCAGGAAATGCTCAACTCGGCCTCGGATCGATCCAGGCGCAACCGGCTGCGAAAGGACGGCACTCGATACTACTCTGAGATGCCAATCGGGGCGCCAGCGCGCCTGCTGTCGTCAGAGATCGATGACTACCTCCAATACATGGAACACAGGGGCTTGCGCAGTCGAACAATAGACGCAAATGCCCGGTCTTTAGCACTGCTCATGATCGTGACTGGAGACATCCCGGTATCAAGGATCGACACCAAGCACATCCACAAGTTCTGGCAGTTGATGCAATGCGCCCCACCAAGCCTGGCGACTACACCGCGACTTCAGCAGCTTAGTGCCGATGAGCTAATCGAGCTCGGGCGGCAGATGGGCGCACCTGTACCAGCCCGGGCGACGCTAGAGCTACATCGTCGCTTCCTGGCCACCTTCTTCAATGGCCTAGTGAAAGCTCAGGCCATTCCGCACTCCCCCTTAAGCGCATTCCCATCCATCAAGAAAGACCTGATAGAAGAAACAGATAGGTCTGAACGTCTGCTTGGCGACGACGATCTGCACAAGATCTTCAATCCTGACAGCTTCCTGCCGTGGGCCATGAAGTTCCCGCATCGATGGTGGTGTCCGATGATCGGCCTTTACACAGGGGCTCGCATCAACGAAGTCGCTCAACTCAAAGTCGCCGACATCGTCCAAGAACAGGGCATGTGG
>NZ_JBHTRF010000205.1:0-1629 GCF_042796115.1 Kitasatospora sp. NPDC056446
GTTCGGACGTGGTGGGGACGTCGGCGGTGCTGGCGGCGGCGCTGGAGAAGACCGGTTTCGATCTGGTGATCGGTGGGATGGCGTCGACGGACGGCACGATGGGTGTGCTGCCGGCGCTGCTGGCGGAGCGGCTGGGTGTGCCGCAGGTGACGCTGTTGTCGGAGGTGTCGGTCGAGGGCGGTGTGGTCCGGGGCCGTCGTGACGGTGACGCGGCGACGGAGCTGGTGGAGGCGGCGCTGCCGGCGGTGGTGTCGGTGACGGACCAGTCGGGTGAGGCGCGGTACCCGTCGTTCAAGGGGATCATGGCGGCGAAGAAGAAGCCGGTCCAGTCGTTCGACCTGGACGATCTGGGGATCGACGCGGACGAGGTCGGTCTGGCGGGTTCGTGGACGGCGGTGGAGTCGGTGGCGGCGCGTCCGGCGCGGACCGCGGGCACGGTCGTCAAGGACGAGGGCGAGGGCGGCAGGCAGCTCGCCGGGTTCCTGTCCGGCCGGAAGTTCATCTGAGCCGGCCCCGCATTCCCGATTCCTCGACCTCTTGACCCTGCGAAACACGGAGACATTGAGCAATGGCTGAGATTCTCGTCCTGGTGGACCACGCGGACGGTGCGGTGCGCAAGCCGGCCCTGGAGCTGCTGACCCTGGCCCGCCGTATCGGTGAGCCGTCGGCGGTGGTGTTGGGCGCGGGTGAGGCGGCGGCCGGTATCGCGGCGAAGGCCGGCGAGTACGGTGCGGCGAAGGTGTATGTCGCGGACGGTGCGGAGTTCGCGGACCTGCTGGTGGTCCCGAAGGTGGATGCCCTGGCGCAGATCGCCAAGGCGAACGGTGTGGCGGCGGTGCTGGTGACGTCGTCGGGTGAGGGCAAGGAGGTCGCGGCGCGGGTGGCGCTGCGGCTGGGGTCGGGCATCATCACGGACGCGGTGGACCTGGAGGCGGGTGACGGCGGTCCGGTGGCGACGCAGTCGGTGTTCGCGGCGTCGTTCCAGGTGAAGTCGAAGGTCACCAAGGGCGCGCCGGTGATCACGGTGAAGCCGAACTCGGTGGCGCCGGAGGCCGTGGCGGCGGCGGGTGCGGTGGAGCGGGTGGCGGTGGAGTTCACCGGCAACGCGGCGCGGGTGACCTCGCGTACGCCGCGGGTGTCCAGTGGTCGTCCGGAGCTGACGGAGGCCGCGATCGTGGTCTCGGGTGGCCGTGGTGTGGGTGCGGCGGAGGGCTTCGGCGTGGTCGAGGAGCTGGCGGACGCGTTGGGTGCGGCCGTGGGTGCCTCGCGTGCCGCGGTCGACGCGGGCTGGTACCCGCACAGCAGCCAGGTCGGCCAGACCGGCAAGCAGGTCTCCCCCCAGCTGTACGTGGCCAACGGCATCTCGGGCGCCATCCAGCACCGGGCCGGTATGCAGACCTCGAAGACCATCGTGGCCGTCAACAAGGACCCGGAGGCCCCGATCTTCGAGCTGGTCGACTACGGCGTGGTCGGTGACCTCTTCGAGGTGCTGCCGCAGCTCACCGCCGAGGTGAAGGCCCGCAAGGCCTGATCCCCCGGAAGGTCCGGAGGGGGGGGGGCCCGGCACCCCGGGGGCCCCCCCCCCCCCACCCCCCGGCCCCGGCGGGCCCCCCGGCGGCCCCGGTTTGG
>NZ_JBHTRF010000206.1:0-1591 GCF_042796115.1 Kitasatospora sp. NPDC056446
GCTCAATACACCCAGCCTTCCCGGCGTCACCTCGCTGGGCAAAGACCACGACATCTAGGACGGATGCATGATCTACGGCAATCACAACCTCCGACGAGGCGACCACGATGGCACGCCTGCGAACAACAGGCCGCCTCGCTGGGGTGGCGTCGACAACCCGCCCCCGCCCACGCCTGCGAACGCACAGACACCGCAGAACCAGGGCGGCGCGACGCTGGCGATCCCGCAGCACGTACGCCAGCTCCAGCAGGACCTGCGTACGCTGGGCTTCATGTTCGTCGGCACACCTGATGGTGGATTCGGCCGCGGCACCGAGTGGGCGGTACGAGAGTTCCAGATCTATGCCAGCATGGCCAATGCCGCCCAACTGAACCAGGGACGGCTGCACGGCTGGCAACCCCAGGCAGGCTTGACCGCACCGGAAGTGATGGCACTGGGACTGCGCCCCAATTCCAATCCACCGGAAAGCTATCACGTCGCCTCGCTGGACCGGGTCGCCAACGGATCGCGCTACACCGGCCCGATCAGCGGCGTGATGAACGCCAATACGCGCACAGCGATGGAACACTGGTTGCGCAACAACTATCGTTGCCCGGTGGTCATCGAGGCATGGCAGGTTGCCACCGGCAACAACCAGCGCACTACGCCGTATACCAACGGCGTCAACATCTGGAACTTCGACGAGATCACGCAGGGCACCGTGCGCAATGCCTCCAACCGGGTGGTCGCGCGCGTCCGGATGTTCAGCAGGGACTTCACCGGACACTACACGCTTCCCAACGGTCGCCGTGATGATCAGTACCAGTCGCTGGGCAGCTACGCGCGGTTCATGACCTATGGCGGCCCGATGAGCGAAGTGCCCAACCATACGTGGGCCGAAGCGGAAATGACGCCGGAACGCTTGATCGGTCCAGCGACCACCACGGCAATCCTGGCCGCCACACCCAACGGCGCCGCAGCGTCCACCTATCGTGTTGTGCGTGCCACGGCCGAGCAGGAATGCATGGGCATGTTCGACAGCATCAATGCCTACGATGACGCTCTGGTCTCTCTCGGCCCGTGCCATTGGACCATGGGCCTGATGCCTGCCGGCGGCTACGACAATGGCGAGCTGCCAGGCTTCCTGGCCTACTTCCTGCACCGCAATAAAGCCGACTACCAGCGCTATCTCGGGAATCTGGGTCTTTATCCGGCGACGGCCTGGGCAGGCGTCAACACAGGGCCGCTCTGGGACCGTACGGGCCGGAAGTACGTGGGCTGGATCCGCCATCACGACGAACAGACGCAACCTGCACAGGCGGCCACCGGTCTGGCGCAGCTGCCCATGGTCGACCGGGCGACCCTGGAAGCAAACTATTTCAAGACCTGGCACTGGTTCTATCGCTTGGCCATGATCGGTCGCACCTGCGCGAACTTCCAGCAGGCGATGTGGGATATGGTGCGCTTCCGTATCCGCGATATCCGTTCAGCCCCTATCACGGTCAATGTGGGTGCCGTCCATATCAACGGCACGCTGGGCGATATCTACACATCGGAAAAATCCGTCGCGATCCTGCTTCGGTGGCATATCTTCCGTCCGGGCCACGTGACC
>NZ_JBHTRF010000207.1:0-1582 GCF_042796115.1 Kitasatospora sp. NPDC056446
GGCCAACCCGAACCGGCAACACCCACCGGCGCGGCAATGCCGCCTACTGGGGGTGGCTTCCCCCGCGACGATGCGCGCGCCTAGCGCGCCACCGCGCCGGATCGGCTCCCGGCACCAGTAGCGAATGCCATGACCCGCGCGCAGATCTGCCATCGGCCCGCGCGGCCCGCACCTGCCGATCCGATGGCCACCGCGCACTGCAATCGCGGTGCAGTCGATGCGCTTGACTTTCACGATGTGGCGTCTCAAAGTCGGGGCCGGGCAATAGCCCGAGGCGGAGCAATCCACCTGAGCTGCTACGGACTCCAAGATCCACTTCTGCGTCCTCCCGTTGTATTCGGAGTGTCCACGAAGAAGCCGTAGCCTGGACAGTACTTCGATTGCAACTTAGGAGAACATCTATGCTTGTTGCAGACAGCACGGGCGTGTACGACTTTGCGGACCAGCTCCGCAGCGCCGCGTCCCCTTACTTTAAGGTCAATCTTCGCCAGCTTCGTGAGGCCGTGGTACGCGGCATGGGGCTGGGCACCGTAGCTGGCTGGGAACAACAATTACTGCACAACCCGCAGTGGCGGGCCGATCGCTTCGACTATCTCGCATTTGCCGAACGCATGGCCGGACTGACCGGCTCATGGGATACCGCGCAGGCGCTCTGGTCGATTGCGCTGGGGGTCCGCTTGGACCTGGACATCACCCAGTACCCGAGCCAGCGGCAGCGGCCCGAAAAATATCTGGATGTACCCTACGACGTGTCGGCGCAGCTGCGGGGGGTCGATCCGCAGACCGTGGCGACTGATCTTTTCATCATCCTGCCGGAGTTCTTCTCCGGCAAGGGCGTGGAAAACTTCCGCGTCGATTCGGCCCACTGGCATCGTGCGCCGTTGGAAAAGCCCAACTTGCCCCCGCTGGCCAAGGCGCGCGGGCGCAACACGCTGGTGGCCAAGCTCAAGGATGCGACGTGGACCGGCGGACTGTTCATCTACTCGGCGCAGGACCAGCAGGACGACACGCAGTGCCGCCGCAATGTCACCGCGGCTTTGTCGCGCAGCCTGCTGGCCATTGTCGCACCGGGTGTGCACTGCCATATCTACTGGCCGGAAGGGTATACAGAGGGGGGCTACCGGATCGTGATCCGGCTGAGTCCGCAGATCCTCACGCGCCTTGGCGCCGGCTCGTTCCCCTTCCGCCTGCCGCGACAGCAAGGCTGGCACTATGTGGTCGAGCCGGGCTACGGCGTGCACGGTCCGGACTACCGCGAAGGAGAGATGGGTGGCAACTTTGTCGATGGGATGTGGCTGTGCGACCTGTACCCCAACGGACAGGAAGGCACCCACAGGGTCGACCTCAATACGGTGAAGACGGTCTTGCTGCGAACGATCTACCGACGGCTGGATCAGTTCGGCGTGCGTTTCGTGCAGCCCCTGCTGGCGGTGTAGGCGGCTGACCGCATCCGTGGGGCGCCGGCAGGGGCGCCGGCGCCCACGGCAATCGGTGCGCGCTGAGCCCAGCCCAGTTGCCCACTGGACTGGGCATCCCAGTGACTCTCAAAATCGCAGCGGGCGCCCTTAACAACCAAATCCAC
>NZ_JBHTRF010000208.1:0-1573 GCF_042796115.1 Kitasatospora sp. NPDC056446
CTGCGACGCTCGCGTGGACCGAGGTGATTTGATTCTCAATGTTCTCCTCGACTCTGGCATGCACGGCACCCCCGCGGGTGTGCATTTCGCTGGATAGCCGCAGGATCGGATCTCCCTTTCGAACGTGTTGGTGCTCTCTGACGTACACCTCTGAGACGGTTGCAGATCGACGCGCTAGAATCCGGCTCTCGCCCGTATCAGTAACTAGATGACCAGATACCTGTTCCCGGCGAGCATAGTGGGCATGGAATGAGAGAACGAGTGCGGCCAAGCACAGTGCAGTGGCGCTAACACCAGCTGCGAAGTGAGCCTTTGGCGTTGAAACGATGATGGCGCCAAACTGGTCTGCATGAGCAGTCTCGGCTTCCTTGCGAAACAGTTCCATTGATCAGTTCTGCTGGGCGTGATGGCAGTGCCGGTTAGAGGGAGGGAGGTCGCCCCCCTCCCTTAAAGCCTAGCGACAGCTGATTCGATTGAAGATGCCTTGAGTCAGGGGGAACGGCTGCTCAATGCCATGTGACACGACTTCCGCGAGGTCCGGAACAAATAGAAACTGCGGGGCACTCTTGAGGTTCCTTAGATCTTCATTCACATGCAGGGACTGATCCCAACCGAAGATGGGCATGTCCCGAATGGCCCGGGGAGCATCCGGATCGGGCTGGTGCCATGACGGCTGCGTAAAGTCATCTACGTAGATAAGGGACGAGTACGAACCGCTGCCCTTGTCGGCGATGAACCAAGCCTTGAAGCCCCGGGATCGGTCTTCCAGAGTGACTCCAAGTGTGTTCCCTGTTCCAGGCATTGCTAGCGGCTGGATTCGAGCGTGCAGTGCAGGGTTGCTGGAGTAAACGTACTCCGCTACCGCGCTTCCACACTCCGCAGCTGAGGCGCCGGTCGACATCAGCACCCCTGCGAGTACGCAAGTGGCTAGCTTGGCTTTCATGGAATTTCTCCTGTGACTTCTGAGTGGGCTCAAGGCTGACGCTGCGGAGGGCCAACGATGACCGTACCGCCGGTGCCGCCGCTTGAACCCCCGCCACCTCCTCCAGAGTGGCCACCACTGCCGGCGCCCCCCGTACTTCCATCAGGCGGTGCCGTTGTTCCGGCGGAAACGCTGGTGAAGCCGAGCACCGTAACCTTGCCGTTGTAGTCGGAAACAACCGGAGACGACCATTGCGTGCTGTTGGGCCCGAGATGGTGCTTGATCTCCACGTAGTCGTCGATCAGAAGGGTAGTCGGAATCGTTCCGGCTTGGCGGCCCGCAGCCCATCGAGATTCGAAGTTGCGAATGTCGTCGTACATTGCTGCGATCTGATCGTTCGTGCTCGATCGATCGAGCGCTCCATGACCCAGATAGTCCCAAGTACTAGCGTCGTACTGGTACAGGCCTTGAACGTTGGAGTTGGTAGGATTGCTGGTCATCGAACCTAGGGAACTTTCATAAAACGCCTGGTTGACTGCCATTCGAATCTCTGGAGCCAGCATGTTGTGCGCTTTCCCATAGTCCACGATCTGTCCCAGTGTCGCTGCCTGAGCGTCGGAAAGGCTGGCATTGAACTTGACTGTGTTGCCT
>NZ_JBHTRF010000209.1:0-1558 GCF_042796115.1 Kitasatospora sp. NPDC056446
GTCATCGGTCGAATGACAAATTCGGGTCCGCAATTCATGAGGGCGAGCTGCCCCTTGGGTCCACAAAACACGGTCCTTGCGCCCTATCCATCAGAGGCAGAGAAGCGCGTCGAGAGTGAACCAAGGCAGGACCGGCAATGATTAATAATCTTGCGGATGATTGCCGCTTATCCGATAGTGCTGCCATTCATTATGTCACAACAAGATCAAACCTTGACAGCCCGCGCTGCTCTGCTATTACCAGAAAGACAGGAAATCGGAGCGGTGATGAAGATCGAGAAATTTTGGAATAGTGCTTTTATTGCGGCCTTGAATCGGCTGCCAGTAGACGACGCAAAGAAGGAAGCAGACTTGGCCACCCAAGTCTGCATTGAGCACTGGCAAGCCAACCGAGGAAATCTAGCGATTCCTGGCTATAAACTTTGGCAAAACCAAGGCATTGCCGATGTGCCGCTTAGCGGATTCAATGAAGACGGGACACCAGTAAAAATCCCTCCTTCACCGAATAAAATTCTAGCAAGGGAGCGCGCGGCCCAGAAAGGCACGCAAGGAAGAACTGATGAACAATGACCTGACTAGCGCACTCTAGATATTCATTCCAATCCGCACATCTTCTGGATCCCCGGCGAAGTAGCAGCCACATTCTTCGCGCGCCACTCTCATGGCCTCTTCGGCGGTATCTCCGCTGCAAACGAACTGAAATGGATACACGTCATGCACGACCCAATAGATCTGAGTCTGTTGCTCCAAAGGCAGCATGATTCCATCATTGCACTGAAAAGCCACGATCAACCTGACCTTATTTTTACTGGCCGAAGTGGAAGACATCATCAATTCCCTCTGATCTATTTAAATGAAGTTATGGCCTGGCGCGAATCGCTTGCTTAGGAAATCCTCACATCTAGAATCTCGCCCTGTGAAAAGGGTGGAATGCCCACATCCACCGCTGCGAATCAACCAAACGGTTCGGGATGGGTGAAGCAAGTAGATGCCGAGTCCTGGACTTTGAGAACGGTTCCTGCACGCAAAGAGTCAGATCACACTAGCGATGCTAGGCAGCTGTCTGCGCCATCAGTCTAATAGCTAAGAGTGAGTGGCATGGCCCCGACTGATCGCCGAGACCATGCACTCTAACTGCGATCTAGAAAGAAGGCAGATTTTCCAAGTTGTCCTTCGTAGTCTGATCACTCTTCGTCTTCAGATATTTCGTCGTAACAGGAGCGATCTGAAGCGGTGCGCCGATAGCCCAATTTCCATCTGACTTCCTGATAATTGTGGTGAATTTCTTCCCTTTCTCGATAAGCTCGATGACCTTAGGACGCGTCATCTCCTGAGCAGGCTGCAAGGTATCCGACCCGACCTTAACCTCATGAACTTTCAGCTTAGCGATATGGGTTTCATCGCTATTGTAGTTGACGGCAGAAACGTAAAAATCCGAAGTAGCCATTGAAAAATCCTTTTAGGTCAATTGTACGCACACAAAATATATTAGATCTTAGCCATCGAAAAACACGAAGGAGATGGCTTCGCACTTCATGCCAACAGGAAGCATAAGCAC
>NZ_JBHTRF010000210.1:0-1553 GCF_042796115.1 Kitasatospora sp. NPDC056446
GTTCAACACCCATGGCTGATTGTCTGCATATCTGAAGCAGACGTTGCGGAGCTCAACCTCAACGGGTTGAACGCGCGCGCTCAAAGGTGCAGCGGGCTCCTTCTCAACGGGTGCAAGAGCAATGTCAGCAACTCTTTCCGCATGTGAACCGAGCAACGCGAGTTGGATTGCGTACTCGGAAAGCGCACTCAGACGCGAGATGAACTGCTCTGAGTACGAGGCGTACGCAATCAGCATCCCGGCAGTGAACCGTCCCTCCATCACCAGTGATGCGCCGATTGCGAGAGCACCAAGCCTACCTACAGACAGCAGGACGCCACCCCAGGATGCGTAGGACAAGCTCGTACGCTGAACGGCAATGGATGCTGCGATTGCTGCTGCGCTTCGGTTCGCAAAGCGGGACGATTGCCAGCCAGTCTTCCCGAAAAGCTTCAAAGTCTGCGCACCGCGGATGGATTCAAGCAGCATGGACTGCCGGCGCGCGTCCTCGGTCAAGGAGGAAACCGTTGCGTGTTGCAGTCGCTTCACGTAGATGGCCCTGACGCCTACATAAGCCAGCGCTGTGAGGCTTGTAAATGCGCCTAGAAGTGGGCTGTAGACAAACAGCATGGCTCCTGTTGCAAGGGCCATGACACCATCTAGTATCCCAGCGACCAACTGCGTGCTTATGGCCTGCTGTATTGTGTTTAGTGACGTGAATCGCGATGTTATGTCACCCAGGCTGCGACTTTGGAAGTACTGGGTAGGTAGGCGCAGCAGCCTAGCGAACACGCCCGAGCTCCATCCAATATTGATCTGGCTGCTCAGCCAAACAATTGCCCAGGACCGCAGCCAACCCAGCAGCAGCTGAAGAAGGGCGAGAAGGCTCAGTCCCACTATGACAACCGGAAGAAGGGCACGGTCCCCATCGGCGAGTACACGGTCGATGACTATCTGGAAGCCTTGGGGTGAAGCGAGCGCCATGAGTTCCAACGCAACTGAAAGAAGCCCCAGGTTGACCAGCGCTGGTCGGAGACCAGAGATCGGCCCAATGAGTGACCTCAGACGAAGACTACTGCGCGCTTGGGCCTTCCTGAGATCGGGTCCCTTCAAGAGCTCGATTGCCACCCCTGTGAAGTGCCGGCCAAGCGCCGCCCAAGAGATCTCCACGCGGCCTTGGGATGGATCCAGAATCACGACTTTCCTCGCCTTCACCTTTTCCAGGACAACGAAGTGGTCCATGTTCCAATGCAGAACTGCGGGCAGTACGAGCTGATCCAGTTCATCTGGCTCAGCCCGAAGAGGGCGCGCCACAAGGCCTTTCCGCTCCGCAACATCGCTGATATCAGATACCGACATTCCTTGCGGATAGGATCCGGCGAATGCCCTGAGCTGTTCCAGAGAAAGCCGATGGCCATGGTGATCAAGTATCATGGCCAAGCAGGCCAGACCGCACTCGTTGGCTTCACTCTGGTAGAAGATCTTGACCGGACGCTTCATCCATTGACGCAATAGATCGCCGGGTTTTGGGCTGACTGCTGTGGAGTTGGCGACTTGCATGATCAGTCCTGTAT
>NZ_JBHTRF010000211.1:0-1546 GCF_042796115.1 Kitasatospora sp. NPDC056446
TCCCCACGAAGCTTCTCCACCTCACCAAGATCCACAGACCGCAGCATGCACCGCCACGACCACAAGATCAAATCAACCTAACGAAGTACTACTAGAGCGTGTCTGACAAATGATCATCCGATACTCGGGAGACTGTGTCTGGGGACTGACGTAACCTCCGATGGTTGTGGCCGCGTCCCGGACGAGAGAAGGCAATGTCGATCTTTGCTACCTGGCTGCTGCTCGCTGAGGATGGCGACGGGCCGGCCCCACTCGTCTACCAGGGATCGCACGTCAGCCCTGCGGACGGCCATCCGCGGGCCGGCTGGCTGGAGGTCGCCGCTGTCCCGAACCACTGCCACCCCAGAGCTCGCCTGGAGGGGCAGGAGCCCCTGCCGGTGGAGTTCCTGCGCATGTCGATCGGTCGGCCTGTCGAGTTCTGTCCAGGTGACGAGCCCGGCCAAGCGACCGTGGTCCTTGATCGAGACCAGGTACAGCAACTGCACGACACCCTCTCGGGATGGCTGGGCACAAGCGAGCGATAGCGCTGCCCGATAATTGATCTTGTGGCAGGTCGAGGTGAGCTGACGGATACGGCGTGGGATCGGATAGAGCCCTTGTTGCCGCAGGTGGACGGGCGTGGCCGTCCGTGGCGTGATCATCGGCAGGTGGTCAACGGGGTGCTGTGGCGGCTGCGGACCGGGGCTCCGTGGCGTGATCTTCCTGACCGGTACGGGCCGTGGCAGACCGTCTACGAGCGTTTCGCCCGCTGGGAGGCGGACGGCACGTGGACGAAGCTGCTGGAGCATGTCCAGGTCCGCGACGATGCGGTGGGCCGGGTGGAGTGGACCGTAGCGGTCGACTCCACGGTCAACCGGGCTCACCAGCACGCCGCCGGCGCCCGCAAAAAGGGGACGCGGACGGGGACGAACTGGAAGATCCGGGCAGCGCGCAAGCGCGCCAGGCCCTCGGCCGGTCCCGAGGCGGGCTGACCACCAAGGTCCACCTCGCCGTCGACGGCCGCGGGCTCCCGCTGTCGATCGTGCTCACCCCAGGCAACGTCAACGACGTCACCGCGTTCGCCGACGTTCTCGACGGGATCCGTGTCCCACGCGCCGCAACGGGCCGACCGCGCACGACGCCGGAGCGCGTGCTCGGAGACAAGGCCTACTCCAGCAGGGCGATCCGCCATTTGCTGCGGCGCCGAGGCATCGCCGCCACGATCCCCGAGCGCCGCGACCAGGCAGCCAACCGCCGACGCCAGGGGCGTCTTGGCGGCCGGCCACATGCCTTCGACAAGGAGATCTACCGCGACCGCAACGTAGTCGAACGATGCTTCGCCCGCCTCAAGCAGTTCCGCGCGATTGCGACCCGATTCGACAAGCTCGCCGACCGCTACCGAGCCGGAGTCGTCCTTGCCTCGCTGATTATCTGGCTCCGCGAACCGGCTGGATGATCATTTGTCAGACACTCCCTAGTGTCCTGAGTCTTGAATTTCGTTCATAAATATAGACTGGGCCTATGGCGCGGACGGGTCGACCAAAGGTCGAGTTGGTGTTGTCGGACG
>NZ_JBHTRF010000212.1:0-1523 GCF_042796115.1 Kitasatospora sp. NPDC056446
CGGCGCTTTCAGACTGCAGGATGACCTTCATGTGCGCAGCCGCTTGGATTGCCGGGAAAGGGGCATGACGGACGACACGATCACGTCAGCTGTCACTGTCGCGGTGCCCAGGGCGCTCAGGCTCCATCGGCGCATCCCCGGAAATCCGGAAGAGCGTCAGTCGTCCCTTGGTCACACCAGCATCGCCGCGCGCCTCGATGTCCGAGAACGAGACCAGGACAGACCCATCCGGCATTCGATGCGCGGAAGGAGCGAATGGATTGTAGGCAAGCCGTTCCGTCAGGAGCTGCTCGGGACCTGCCCTGCCCTGCACATCCACTGCGCGCCTGTACAGATCGAAACTGACGGGAAACCGCGCTGTGGCGCCCTTGTAGGAAGGGTAGACATAGTAGATGTCCACGCCGCCGTCCTGTCGAGGCAGCGCGAACCCGTCGTGGACATCCGGCTTGTTCGGAGACTTTGCTGGCGAAAGCTCCACAGGGCCGGACCAGGTTCTGCAGTCGGGGCTGACGCTGTACAGCGTTGTCATGTAGCCACCTTCGGGCGCCTTCTGATAACTCATGAAGCAGCCATGCTGGCCCAGCGGCACCACGCGCGGATACGCCACGGGTGTCGATGCCGCCCCCTGAAACTCCGATGGTGATCGGGCATTGCGCATCGACATCCAGCGAGGACCGGTTCCCATTCCACGGAATGTCAGATAGAGATCGCCTTCTGCCTGCACCCATCGAGGTGCCTGGACCAGCTGGGTCAGTCCCGGGACATCCGGCAGCCGCTGTGGCGCCCCAAACCCCTGCGGCGTGGCCCGCGCGCGCCAAAGCGTGATATTGCTGAAATCAGCGTCACTGCCTGCAAAGTAGAGCCACGCATCGTTATCGATGTGAACGAGCACCGGAGCATCCTCCAGCACTGAACCAAACGACAGCGGCTCAGGCTGGTCCATGAGGCGACCATCAGAGGACCGGATCTGCATCAGCCGTGATGAGTCCATGTCGCCGCGGAGATACTGCGCATACACCACTTTGAATCCGCCGGCGGGCGCACTCAGTACCGCGATCTGCCGATCCACGCCGTTAGACACTGGAGACCGCCAGGTGCCCGCGGGGCCGACAGGCAGTTCCGTGGCCTTCGGAAGCACCATTGGCTTCGATGACACTGGATGTTGCGCAACCGGAGGCAGGCTTGGAGCAGCATCGGCCAAGGCGGGGGCGACGGCTGCATGGAACAGAAAGAAGACCGCGATCAGGCATCTAATTGGCATCTGAACACCAGATATTGCAGGCATACTTGCTCCCGCGGGTCACCGGTTGGCCCGCATGCAGCGCACCCGGATTGACGCTTCGCTGTTGTCGGCCACGGTTACGGAACATGAGCAGGGCGCCACGAAGAGGGCGCACACTCAGGTCGAAGGCAGGAAAGAGGGTTTCCCCGCCTTCGAACCCATCGTTGAGGTACGCAAGAAGTGTCCATGCGCGCGTGGACTGATCTGGCAGTCCTGCATCCAGGGGAACATCATAGTGTGG
>NZ_JBHTRF010000213.1:0-1510 GCF_042796115.1 Kitasatospora sp. NPDC056446
CTTCTATGCCTTCGGCGGTGCGACTGCGCTGGTTGGCCTGCTGTTCCTGGTGCGTACCATCCTGCTGTGGTTCACGCAGGGCAGCATGCCGGAGATGTCGTTCCTGGTGACGCTGTTCTCCTTCAGCATCTCCTTCAATGCCATCGGCTTTGCGTTCTGGTTCGATTACCAGGCCAACCGCCATCTGAATCCGCCCATCACCCATCGTGACGTGACCCATCGCCAGGCGCCGGATCCGATCGACCCGTGAGCATCTCGCCGTCCGCCCTGTTGAAGACCCTCGCGAGCAATCTGTCCTGGACGGCCGCGAGTCTGGTGATCCTGGCCGTCAGCGGGATCGCCATCAACCTGATGATCGCCGGCTTCCGCAGCGCCAGCGATCTGGGTGTTTTCAACCAGGCGTACGCGGTGTACGTCGTCGCATCGCAGTTGACCGTGTTCGGTATCCACAACTCGATCATGCGCAACGCCGCCCATTACAGCGGTGATGCCGAGGAAGGGCGCAGCCTGGCCGGTAGCGGGCTGCTGCTTTCGGCGCTTGCCGGCGTAGTCGGCGCCGCGCTGCTGGTGCTGGCTGCACCGGCCCTGGGCAAGTGGTTCGACAGCCCGGACACTGCCCTGGGCGTGCGCAACGTGGCGTATGGGCTGCTGCTGTTCCCGTTGAGCAAGACCCTGCTGGGCCTGCTCAACGGCCTGCAGTTGATGAAGGCCTTCGCTGTCCTGCAATCGCTGCGCTATCTGGTCGTGATGGCCTGGGTGGCGGTGGTCTCGATGACTTCGGCCAGTATCGACAAGGTGTTGTACTGCTTCCTCGTCGCCGAGGTCGTCACCACCGTAGCCGCGCTGGGCTATCTGTGGTCGCGCCGGATGCTGCAGGGCATGCGCGTGCGGCGGGTATGGATCGGGCGCCACGCCAGCTTCGGTGCCAGGAGCCTGTTGTCCAATACGTTCGTCGAGCTCAACTCTCGCGTGGACGTCATCCTGATCGGCTTCTTCCTGACCGACCGCGCGGCTGGCATCTACAGCTTCGGCGCGATCCTGATCGATGGGCTCTACCAGGTCTGGCACCTGATCCGGGTCAACCTGAACCCGATCCTGGTGAACGCCAGCCGCGACCGTGACTGGTCGACCTGTCGCATGCTGCTCAACAAGGCTCTACGCTACCTGTATCCGTTGGCGGTTCTGCTGGCCTTGGGCGTGGTGTTCGCGTACTGGTTCACCATCACCTACGTGATGAGCGGCAAGGGGCTGGAAGAGGGCATGTTGCCGCTGATCATCCTGCTCCTCGGGCTGACTTCGGTGGCGCCGTTCATTCCCTTCGACCAGCTGCCGCTGCTGGGCGGCTCCCCGGGGCTGCAGACCCTGCAGCAGCTGTCGGTGGTGATCGTCAATGCAATCCTGAATGTTATATTCATTCCGTGGTTGGGGATCGAGGGTGCTGCGCTTGGAACCGCACTGAGCTACGTCTTCGGCGTGCTCGTGTTG
The DNA here is from genome assembly GCF_042796115.1 of Kitasatospora sp. NPDC056446. Classification (NCBI taxonomy): domain Bacteria; kingdom Bacillati; phylum Actinomycetota; class Actinomycetes; order Kitasatosporales; family Streptomycetaceae; genus Kitasatospora; species Kitasatospora sp. NPDC056446. The sequence continues at coordinate 1,486 of NZ_JBHTRF010000213.1, forward strand.
ATGTTGATGGTGCGGCGCCTGTACT
>NZ_JBHTRF010000214.1:0-1493 GCF_042796115.1 Kitasatospora sp. NPDC056446
GGCGTGGGCTCGCTGTCGGTGGAGCCATTCTACGAGGCAACCAACAACGGCACGGACTGGTATGGAAAGCTGCATGCCTTCAAGCTGAAGGTTGATGCGACCACCCGCGCGATCGTTTCTGAAGAAGCGTGGGAAGCGGCCGCGCAGATGCCGGCGGCCGCATCGCGCCGCATTCGCTTCTGGCGCGATGGTGCGCTGGTGGACTTCTCCGGTGGCAATGTCAGTCTGGCCAATCTGTGCGACAAGTCGGGTGTGATGTATCCGGGCATCCTGATCTGCAGCGCTTCGGAACTGGAAGGGCTGGCTACGGACTCGACAACGGCAGTGGCATACCTGCGCGGAGATGTCAGCCATGAGAAGCGCAACGGCGGCAAGCTGCGCGACCGCAGTACGGTGCTGGGCGACATCATCACCTCCACCCCGGCCCTGAGCTCGCCGCTGGATGACTACGGTTTCCGCCGCCTGCCAGGCTCGATGGGCACCAGTTATGCCGACTACATGGTCACCAAGCGCAATGACCACAGGTATATGGTCTATGCCGCTGCCAACGACGGCATGCTGCACGCCTTCGATGGCGGCATGGGGGCCGACGGGGAGATGGACGGTGAAGGTGGCAAGGAGCTGTTTGCGTACATTCCATCCACGTCGCTGGGCCACATGGGCAACCTGCTGCTGCCCAACGACCCCACCAACCAGAACGTCCAGCGCTTCCAGCATCGCTACTACGTCGATGGCCCGGTAACGGTCAGCGATACCTATGGCAGCAACGGCTGGACGACCTCGCTGGTAGGCACGGCCGGAGCTGGCGGGCGCAGTGTGTTCGCGCTGGATGTGTCCGATCCTGCCCAGTTCGGCGGTGCCGGCTCCCTGCTGTGGGAGATCAGCGACCTCAACGCCGCACTGGATGAAGAGGTGCGCGCCAACATCGGCCACGTGCTGGGCAAGCCGGTGATCGTGCCGATGAAGAACGCCGACGGTTCTGTGGGCTTCCGCGCGATATTTGGCAACGGCTATGAAAGCAGGAGTGGCAAGGCCGTGTTGTTCGTTGTCGACATGCTGGCCAGCAGCACGCCGACCATCCGCATGATCGAGGCGGTCGAGTCGGGTCAGAACCTGCCTGCCGGCAACAATGGCCTGGGCAATATCGTCGTGGTCGATCGCTGGGGTGGGACGAGCCAGAACGACCGGGTGCGCGACGGCCTGGCCGATACCGTCTACGCTGCTGACAAGCGGGGTGCGATCTGGAAATTCGACCTGCGCGACGATGCAGCACCGACGGCGCCGCTGTTCACCACCGATACCCACGTCGATCGCAGCGACCAGCGGACCTACCGCCAGCCGATTACCGGTGGCATGACGGTGACCACGGGGGCCTCCGGTGGTGTGATGCTGATCTTCGGCACCGGCAGCTTCTCCTACTACGGCGATGAGAACGACGCGGCGGTGCAGGCGCTGTATGGCATCAACGACACCGAAGTCGGGCAGCCCGGAAC
>NZ_JBHTRF010000215.1:0-1492 GCF_042796115.1 Kitasatospora sp. NPDC056446
TGCCGTATTCGAGGTACGCATCGGCCGCACGCGTTGCCTGGACCAGTACGAGGCGCAGTTCGACGCCATCGACCAGGTGCAGGGCAAGCCTGTGCCGGGGGAGGGACAGTGATCAAGCTGACAGACATTCATGGCCGCGCGCTGCTGCTGAGCCCAGGCCAGATTGCCATGATCCAGCAGGCCGGCCCGAGCCAGCGCTGGCATGGTGTGGCGGCGAACGTACAGATGGCCGTGGACGGTAGATGGGTAGAGGTGCGCGAGAGCGTCGCCGATATCGAGCAACAGCTTGGGGCCCAGTGATGGGAGGCCCGGCCGGCGCGGGGCGCCCCGAGTAGCGCTGGGATCTCTTATCCGTACTCCCACATTCTGCTTTGGCTGTTCCAGATCGGTGCGCGATAGGCGGCGTCTGCAACGAGCCTGAGGGAGAGAACGCAATTCTGCTTGGATGAGAAGCCCTTCGGACTGACTGCGATCAGCGTGGCGTTACCCGTTAACAGTTTCCAGTGCCACTTTCGTTGCGAGTCCCGGTAGATATCGAAGCGGGGACCACCTGCAGGTGACATGTCTTTTCCTTTCCTTGTGGAGTTTGACGTGCCCATGGAAGTCGAGTCTTCCATGGACGAAGTGCCGGTAACGATCTCAACGAAAGGCGTATCCCAGTCAGACCTGCCCGTCTGGCTGGCGCTCGGCGCCCTGCGTACGGTCGAGTCTATATCCCGAGAAGGGCGCAAGGCGACGCGACGCAAGCTGGTTGCTGTACTGGCCTCCCAGGTCAAAGAGCTGAGGCGGGTGAGCTGATGGCGGGCAAATAGTCGGGAAACCGAATTCCAACCCAGAACACATTGAGACCCGGCCAAGTGCCGGGTTTCTCGTTTCAAGCGCGGCCTAGGTTCGCTACCGAACGTCTGTCGTCCTGCCCGACAGGCTGGCCGCGCTTCCTCTTCAGGCAGCTCCAGGAGGAGCAGGTATGTCCAACATCATTCAACTGATTCCCGCTGGCGATGGCCCACGAGTTGACAGCCGCGCGATCGCTGAGCATCTCGGGACCGACCATCGCAGCTCATTCCGATTGATCACTCGCTATGTCGAGGGGTTCAAGCAGCTGGGGCTTCTGCGATTTGAAATCGCAAAACCCCTTGAAGGTTCCGTTGGTGGACGCCCGCAGAGCTATGCCCAACTGAATGAGGACCAGTGCTACTTCCTGCTGTCCCTGTCGAGGAATACGCAGAGGGTGGTCGACCTGAAGGTGAGGCTGGTCCAGGCATTCGGAGATGCGCGCCGAGCCGGAACGGTCGAATCACTTTCAGTTTGGTATCAGCTGCAGGCTGTCCAGGTGGAGGAGAAGAACTCTGCCGCCAAAGGGTCGTATGGCTCGCGCCTGATGAACAACCGGAAACGCGAGAAGGCTGGGCTGCAGCGGGAGCTGGCCAGGCTGGAGGCGCAGGTGGTGATCCCGTTGTTCCCGACCGAGGCCGTGGCTTGAGCTGGGTAG
>NZ_JBHTRF010000216.1:0-1472 GCF_042796115.1 Kitasatospora sp. NPDC056446
GGAGGCCAGGATCGCGGCGACGGACCCGGCGTCGATCGGGGTCGTGCTCGTGCCGGCGACCGTGAAAGCGGCCGGGGGAGGCGGGGAAGCCGGAACGGAAGCAGGCGCGGAGGAGGCGTCTGCGCTGCCTGCTCCCTCCTGTGGTCCCGGTGAGTGCAGCACGGACGGGAGAGCCAGGCACAAGGCTGCCGCGGTGCCGGCCGTGGTCGCGGCGAGGGCGCGCCGGCGGTGCCGGCGCCGGTCGGCGCGTCGGCGGATCTCCGCAGCGGGCAGGGTCGGCGCGGGCATCTGCGTGCCGAGCAGCCGCAGCCTGTCGTCGAGCGTGTCGTGGGTGGGGTCAGACACGGAGCTTTCCTTCCTCTCTGGCCGGGGCTTGGTCGGCGAGCCTGGCCGCGAGCGCGGCCCGGCCGCGGGCGAGACGACTCTTGACGGCGCTCACGCTGGCGCCGGTCTCGGCCGCGACCTGCTCGACGGAGAGGTCGCACATGTGGTGCAGGACCAGGGCGCTCCGCTGGGCCTCGGGCAGGTCGCGCAGCGCGGTGACCAGCATCAGGTGCTCCTCGGTGGGCGGTTCGACAATGGGCGGTTCCTGGCGGTGGTGGCGTCCGGCCAAGTGCAGGCCCCGGGTCACACGCCGCCAGCGGGAGATGGCCAGCCGCCGGGCCGTGGTCCGGATCCACGCCTCCGGGGCGCTGTCCGGGTTGAACGTGCGCCTTCGGTCCCACGCGCGGATGAACGCCTCCTGGACGACGTCCTGTGCTTCGGACCAGTTGCCGGTCAGCGCGTAGAGCTGCCCGGTCAGGCGGGAGAAGGACGCCGCGTAGAACGCGTCGAACTCCTGTGACGTCATCAAGGGCCTCTCCTCAGGGGCTGTCCGTCAGTTCGCGGCACCGGTGGCTCGCGAGGAAGCACTCCTCGGCTGCGGCTGTGGAGCCGTGCATCCTGGGCGGAGCATCCCACCCTGTACGCACGGCCACCGCCCCGGGGTCGCGCCCGGGGCCTATGACCTGGATCACGTGTACGGGGTGCGACCTGCCGGGTGTCGGGAGAGCTACAGGGGCGCAGGCGTCAACCGGACGCCCGGCAGGAAAGGACACGGATTCATGCGTATCCGCCCGGTCATGCTCATCGCCGCCACCGCCGTAGCCATCGCGACCGTGGGAGGAATAGCCACTGCCGCAACCAGCTCCTCCACGCCCACCCCCGCCGCGACGGCCCAGGGCGAGCCCTCAGCCGCGCCCTCCGCTGTGCCCTCTGCTTCGCCTTCGGCTGAGCCTTCCACGGTGCCTTCCACGGTGCCTTCCGCCGCGCCCTCTGCTGCGCCCTCCGGCGCGGCCGGGGCCGGCGCCTCGGCGGCTCCCAGCAGCGGCGTGTCCGTTACCCGTTCGACTGCCACCCCGGCCGCTTTCACGGTCGCCGGTACGAGCACGACTCCGATCGACGCCGGGTCCGTCGCCGCGATCCTGGCCTCT
>NZ_JBHTRF010000217.1:0-1439 GCF_042796115.1 Kitasatospora sp. NPDC056446
CCCAATGCCGGTGACTTTGTCCTGTCTGTCTCGTTGGTTGTGGTGTGGCGAGGGTGGGGCAGGTCAAGGCGCCTGCGGGCGAGCGGTTGTCGGATCGGATCGCGATCGGGGTGCTGACCCAGGCGTTTCCAAGGGATCTGGTCGATGAGGTGATCGCCGAGTGCGGTCGGGTCGAGCAGCGCAGTCGGCTGTTGCCGGCGCGGGTGGTCGTGTACTTCGTGCTCGCGATGTGCCTGTTCTTCGGGCAGGGCTACGAGGAGGTCGCCCGGCTGCTGGGCGAGGGGCTCGGGGACGGGCGACGGCCGTGGCGGGTGCCGACGACCGCCGCGATCGGCCGGGCCCGTCGCCGACTGGGTCCGGAGCCGTTGAAGGTCTTGTTCGCTCGGGTGTGCCGTCCGGTGGCGGTGGCCGGGACGGCGGGTGCCTGGTACCGGGACTGGCGTGTGGTGGCGGTGGACGGGACCACGCTGGACCTGGCGGACACCGAGGCCAACGACTCCTTCTTCGGCCGCCCGGGCTCCGGACGCGGGGTCGGCGCGTTCCCGCAGGCCAGGCTGGTCGGGCTGGCCGAGTGCGGCACCCACACCGTGTTCGGCGCCGAGATGGGGCCGCTGTCGGTCAGTGAGCAGACCCTCTCCCGGCAGTTGTTCAGCCACCTGCGGGCGGGGATGCTGCTGCTGGCCGACCGCGGCTTCTACGGCTTCGAGCTGTGGCAGCAGGCGCAGGCCGGCGGCGCCGACCTGTTGTGGCGGGTCAAGAAGAACGCAGCGCTGCCGGTCGTGCGGGTCCTGGACGACGGCTCCTACCTCAGCGAGATCTTCGCCGGGCGGGACCGCGTGACACGTCGCGACCCGGTGACCGTGCGGGTCGTCGAGTACACCCTCGCCTCCACCGGCGACGCCACCGTCTACCGCCTGATCACCACCGTCCTGGATCCCAATGAGGCACCGGCCGCCGAACTGGCCGCTCTCTACAGCCAGCGTTGGGAGATCGAGACCACGCTGGACGAGATCAAGACCCATCAGCGCGGCCCCAGGCTCGTCCTGCGCTCGAAGTACCCGTGGGGTGTCGAGCAGGAGGTCTACGGCCTCCTGCTCGTCCACCACGCCATCCGGCAGCTGATGCACCAGGCGGCCCTGCACGAGGGCCTGGATCCCGACCGGCTGTCCTTCACCCGCAGTCTGCGGGTCGTACGCCGCCAGGTACCCGCCCAGGCGGGACTTTCCCCCCGGCAGGCTCGCCGGGGCGCTGATCCGCACCCTGGCTGAGATCACCGAACGCCTGCTCCCCGAACGCCGGCAACGGACCTGCCCGCGCGTCATCAAACGCAAGATGTCGAACTGGCCCCTCAAGCGCGCCCGACACCGCGACTGGCCACCACCCGAACCGACAACAGTCACGATCGCCGAACCAGGAGCGACCTAAAGTCACCGGCATTG
>NZ_JBHTRF010000218.1:0-1438 GCF_042796115.1 Kitasatospora sp. NPDC056446
CTAGTAGTACTTCGTTAGGTCTGGCGTGGTCGGGTGCGTCCTGGTCGGCGTGTGGTGGGTAACTCGCGGTGGCAGGTGGGGCATTCGCCGGTCCAGGCCCGTATCAGGTCCTGGATGGTGTCGAGGACTCGGTAGAAGGTCAGGCCGGCGTCTCGACTTTTGGGTCGAGGCGCCGGAGGGTGAGGAAGGCGTGGGCGGCGGTGACCAGGGTGACGTGGTGGTGCCAGCCGCGCCAGGTGCGGCCCTCGAAGTGGTCCAGGCCCAGGCCGTGTTTCATCTCGCGGTAGTCGTGCTCGATGCGCCAGCGGATCTTGGCCAGGCGCACGAGGCGGCGGATCACGGTGTCGGGTGGCAGGTTGGTGAGCCAGTAGTCGGTGGGCGCGGTCGCGCCGGGAGGCCATTCGACCAGCAGGGTCTCGGCCGGTAGGACGCCGTTCCATGCGGCGGCGCCGCCGGCCTCGGCGGCGGCGAGCGTCCGGGGGATCTTCCCCGCGGGCCGCACCTGCAGGACGCGAAAGCGCGAGCGCATCGCCCCGCGGCTGCCCTGACGCCAGGTGACCTGCCGAAACGCACGGCGCCCGCCTTCGGTGGCGAGCTCGTGCAGGGCGACGGAATCCGTGCGGTAACGGGGCAGTGTCCTGCGGCCGGCACCGCCATAGGCGGGCGCCACCGGTTCGGCGTCGTGGCGGTGCGCGGTCTCGTCGCCGCGCACCGCCACGATGTACCTCAGGTCCCGGGAGCGCAGGGCATGGCGGAACGCGGCGGACTGGCCGTAGCCCGCGTCGGCGACCACGACCTGCGGGGTGAGCCCCCAGGAGATCAACTCTTCGAGGGCGTCGACGGCCAGGCGCCACTTCTCGACGTGCCCGACCTCCGGTGGCAGGCCGGTGCGACGGCGGCGGGCATCGTCACGATCGTCCCACTCCGGCGGCACGAACAGCCGCCAGGACAGCGGGCTGGAGGCCTGGTCGGTGACGGCGTGGACGCTCACCCCGACCTGGCAGAGAGAGCGTTTGCCCAGCGCGCCGCAGTACTGCCGAGACGTGGCCACGGACTGGTCGCCGGCCTTCGGGAACGAGGTGTCGTCGATCACCCACGCCTCCGGCGCGAGGGCGGCGGTCATCTTCCGTGCGATCTGCCGCAGAACCGGCGTGTGGTCCCACGGCGACTGGCTGACGAACTGCTGCAGCGCCTGCATGTTCCCGTCCGGCAGCCGCTCGGCCATCGGCTGGATCGACTTGCGCCGCCCGTCCAACATCAGCCCGCGCAGATAGCAATCCCCTTGCCGGCGCTGATCCTTGCGCGCGAGCGATGCGAAGACCTCGGCCACGAAGTCGCCGAGGTCCCCACGAAGCTTCTCCACCTCACCAAGATCCACAGACCGCAGCATGCACCGCCACGACCACAAGATCAAATCAACCTAACGAAGTACTACTAG
>NZ_JBHTRF010000219.1:0-1425 GCF_042796115.1 Kitasatospora sp. NPDC056446
CTAGTAGTGCTTTGTTACGTGCTGCGCGGGGTCTGGGCAGGTTGGCGGTTCGGCGGTTCGCTGTCGGTGTGACTCCGGACGAACTGGCAGTGCTGCGGGATGAGTTGGAGGCGTTCGCGGCGGAGGTCTTTGCTCCGTTGCGGCGTTCGGACCAGCGGGACAAGGGCCTGAGCTATCTGCGTGGTCTGCTGCTGGACGGGCGGCGCAAGTCGATGCAGCCGATGGCCGAGCGACTGGGCGTCGACCATCAGCGCCTGCAGCAGTTCATCTCCGCCTCGACCTGGCCGGTCGAGGCGGTACGTGCCCGGATCGCCCGCCGGGCGGTGGAAACGCTGGCACCGGCCGCCTGGGTGATCGACGACACCGGGTTCCCGAAGGACGGCACCGCCTCGCCCGGGGTCGCCCGCCAGTACTCCGGGACGCTCGGTAAGGTCGGCAGCTGCCAGGTCGGGGTGAGCGTCCACGCGGTCACCGACCGGGCGTCCTGCCCGCTCGACTGGCGCCTGTTCCTGCCCGCGGCCTGGGACCCGGAGCATGCCGCGGATGAGGCCGCCGCCGCCCGAGCCGGACGGCGGCGGGCCCGCTGCCGCATCCCCGACAGTGAGGTCCACCGCCCGAAATGGCGCCTCGCGGTGGAGACGCTCGACGAACTCTCCGCCTGGCACCTCACCGCGCCGGTCGTGGTCGCGGACGCCGGCTACGGCGACAACGCCCACTTCCGCAACGCCCTGGACGAGCGCGGCCTGCGGTGGATCGTGCAGGTCAAGGGCCTGGCAACCGCCCACCCGCTGGACGTGACACCCCACCAGGCGCCCTACGGCGGGCTCGGCCCCCGCCCCAAGCCCCGATACCGCACCCGCCCGATCCCGCTGGCCGAGCACGTGCGGGCCGCCGGCCGACCGGCGGCCCGAACGGTCACCTGGCGACACGGTTCCCGCGACCGTCTGACCGGCGACTTCGTCGTCCTGCGGGTCCGGCTGGCCGGTCGCCGGCCCCGGATCGAAGAGGACGGCACCCTGCCGGTGTGCTGGCTGCTCGCCCAGTGGCCCGCCCACCTGGCCGAGCCGTCCCACTACTGGGTGTCCAATCTGCCCGCCGACACACCCGTCGAGGACCTGGTTCGCCTGGCCAAGATCCGCTGGCGGATCGAGCACGACTACCGCGAGCTGAAGACCGTCCTGGGCCTGGACCACTTCGAGGGACGTTCCTGGACCGGCTGGCACCGCCACGTCACCCTCGTCACCGCCGCCCACCTCTTCGTCACCCTCGCCCGGAGCCGCCCAAAAGTGCCTGCTCGGGCATGACCCTCTACCAGGCGGTCAGAGCCCTCCAACACCTCCTGGCCACCTGGAACGGCACATGCCCGACCTGCCAGCAAGCACTGCCCAGACCAAGACCAGCCCCGACCTAACAAAGCACTACTAG
>NZ_JBHTRF010000220.1:0-1420 GCF_042796115.1 Kitasatospora sp. NPDC056446
CCCACGGTCTTGCGGAACATGGTCACGAATGCGCCCGCGCTGTCATACCCCGGCTCATCCGCAACGGCCTGGACGGTCTTGCCGCCGGCCAGCATCGGCAGCGCGACCACCACGTGCATCTGCCGGCGCCAGCGCCTGACGCTCAGGCCGGTTTCACCGGAGAACAACCGGGACATGTTGCGCTCGCTCATGCCGATCCGGCCGGCCCAGACGTCCAGCGTTGCCCGCTCGGCGGGCGCGGCCAACATCGCACTGGCCAACCGGCGCAGCCTCGGTTCGGATGGCATCGGCAGGTGGATCCACTCCGGTGGCGCGGCAATGAGTTCGTCCAGGAGCACCGCCATCAGCCGCGCCTGTGCGCTGCCGTGCTCGTACTGTTGGGGGTGATCTGCCACGCGTTCGAGCAGGGCGTGCATGAACGGAGTGATCGCCATCGTGCGGCAATGCGTGGGCAAACCCGGTACCGCTCCGGGTTCAACGAACACGACGAATCCATGCGGTTTTCCGCTGCTGCTGGCCCGATGGGTCAGCCCGCCCGGAATCCATACCGCCCCCTGCGGTGGAACCACCCAGAGGCCGGCATGGGTCTCCAGCGTGATCAACCCACGCGTAGCGACCATGACCTGTGCCTTCCGGTGTTCATGGAAAGGCATTTCCCAGGCATCGGGAATGGGTTCCAGTCCAAGCACCATCACCGGCACGTCGATCCGATCGGGGTAGTCCGGATCGACCTCGTCCTGCCCTGCAAGCGATATCGTCACTTCGTTACCCGCCCGGTGCGCGTCGGGCCGGCCCTGTAGTGGCGTTCAGGCCTCGTCACGTGCCTGCTCCGGTTCGCGCCTGTGCCAGACGCAGATGAAGCCCATCAGGACGTGGACGATGGGCAGGTCAGCACCTGGGGCGGCGACGGCCGCGGTGGTGTCGCTCATGTCGGCATCCTCTGTGGTCGAGGATGACAAGCGTATTCGGCGGCCGGAACGGGGTCATTCGACAGTTCCGCCAGGTGATTCATCAATCCGGCCAAAGCCGTGCAGGCGCCCGGCGGGTGCATGCTCGCGCGCCAATCCGCTATGTTGGGCGCTCTTTCCGCCCCCCTGAAGCGCCAACGCATGGAAGCTCCCTTGAAGACGATCCGGTACAGGCTCTGGCTCCCGGTCCTGCTGATGTCCAGCGTGCTCCTGCTGGCCGGGTGCGGGGGGCAGAAGCCCTCGGCGGATCTTCAAGCAGATATCGATGAAGTGGCGCAGACCCTGGTCGAGCAGCCCTTGCTGCACTCGGCCTCCATCGCGGTGGTTCACCGGGGCCGGAGTTTCATCGGTCATCGCGGCCAGATGGTGGCCGGCAGCCCAGGCGCACCGACCGATGCAACGATCTACGAGATCGGCTCGCTGAGCAAGACGCTGGCAGGCACGTTGATGGC
>NZ_JBHTRF010000221.1:0-1408 GCF_042796115.1 Kitasatospora sp. NPDC056446
CAGCACTGCCAGTTCGTCCGGAGTCACACCGACAGCGAACCGCCGAACCGCCAACCTGCCCAGACCCCGCGCAGCACGTAACAAAGCACTACTAGTGCTGGATTCCTCTTTCAGTGGGTATATGTGCTGGTGGAGGGATGGTTCGGTCGGTCAGGGATGGGTGGTTCGGGGTGGTGCTGCAGGCGCGGCAGGGCCGTGATTCGGGCGAGGAAGCGGTGGTCCGCCGGTTGGCGCGGGCGCGGAAGGCTCCGGCGGATCTGGTGCTGCGGGCGCGGATGGTCGAGCTGAGTTGGGCGGGGTCGAGGGTGCCCGCGATCGCGGCGGAGCTGATGTGCAGTCAGAAGACTGTGCGGTGTTGGTTGCACCGCTTCAACCGGGACGGCCTGGAGGGCCTGGAGGATTTGGGTGGGCAGGGTCGCAAGCCTCGGATCACCGAGGCCGAGCGATCGAGGGTCATCGCCCTGGTCAAGCAGCCACCGCCTGGCCGGCTCACGGTCCAGGCGGGTGGCGACCTGGAGGCGGCGGACCCGGCGGGGCCACCGGAATGGACCCTGGACGCGCTGGCCGAGCGGGCACGGGCCGCCGGTATCGAGATCGGGCGCTCGCAGGTCCGCAGGATCCTGCTGGCCGAGGGTGTGCGGTGGCGCCGCACCCGGTCCTGGATCCGCTCCAAGGACCCGGACTTCGAGGGAAAAGGACGCGGATCGTCGGCCTGTACACCCGCCCGCCCGCCGACGCGACGGTCGTCTGCGTCGACGAACTGGGGCCGGTGATCCCGCGTACCTTCCCGCCGGCGCCGGGCTGGTCGCCGGACGGACACCGCATCAAGAACGAGCTGGACTAAGGCCGCGGACCGGAGAGGACCTGGGTCTACGGCGGCCTGCGCGTTCGCGACGGACAGCAGGTCACCATGACCGCGTCCTCCCGTAACAGCGTCTTCTACCAGCAGTTCCTCCAGTTGCTCGAGAACGCCAACCCCACCGGTGGGATCGTCGTCGTCACCGACAACCTGTCTTCCCACAACAGCGTTTCCACCCGGACCTGGCTCGAGGACCATCCCCGGATACGGCATGTCTTCATCCCCGTCGGCGCCTGCTGGCTCAACCTCCAGGAAGGCTGGTGGCGCATCTTCCGCAAGGCCGCCCTCGCCGGCCAGTCCTTCGCCGGCCCCGACGAGATCGACCAGGCCACCCGCCTCGCAACCGCCCAGCTCAACGCACGTGCCAAACCCTGGATCTGGGGCAGACCGCCCCCACCAACCCGCAGACTCCGCCGCCGTTTTGTGTACCGCCTTTGAGGAATTCAGCACTAGCCCCAATGCCGGTGACTTTGTCCTGTCTGTCTCGTTGGTTGTGGTGTGGCGAGGGTGGGGCAGGTCAAGGCGCCTGCGGGCGAGCGGTTGTCGGAT
>NZ_JBHTRF010000223.1:0-1365 GCF_042796115.1 Kitasatospora sp. NPDC056446
ATGCAATGATCGGCTTGGTGAAGGAAGTCAAGCCGCGCTATGCCTGTACGGATGTCAAAGCGATGACGCACGAGAAAGCTTTGGTGACGTACCAACTTGATCGGCGCTTGTACCAACACCGTCGGTACTTTGGCTGGATGGGCTTTGTGCCCGCGCAGATCACCCACGCCCAGATACGAGACGCGCATGCCGTCCACCCAGTTGATGGCCTGGGTACGGTCATCGTCTCGGTGCCGGGCGTGTTCGATCCCACCGACGACGCACAGGTGGACAAGGTGCACCGCGTTGAAATGGATCTGGCCAGCTACGATCTGTTGCCGGTGACAGATCCGAACCTCAAGGGTTGAAGAACACGCCTATGATCCTTGTAGCTCAATCAAATCTACGCACATCGGCTGTCTCCCGTACACCCGAAGAAGTGCTGAGCAAGGCCTTGGATCTGACGGAAAGATTGGCCCGCCTGCACCCTTTGATGAAACGCTGGTATGCGTTGCCCTCGCGAAGAAAGGAAGCGTGTATTGCCTTGGAGGATTCTGCTGCAATGCTGTACAGCATGGAGCGGGCTATCGAGAAGACGCGTAGGCGATTTGGGGGTTTTGAGGGGTTTGGCGCTTCACTGACGTTGGCCAACGTAGACAATGACCGTGACTGGCGTAAGCCCGGAGTAGTTGTGCTCAGCCTGCGTCCCAGCCTTGGGGTGCACACGCTAAGCATCGAGGGGCTGGAGCCCTTTGGGGATGAAATTTCCTCAATCATGCTTGGCGCGATGATCGATTCGGTCAAAGTCATCCAGCCTGATTTCGCATGTACCAATGTCAAGGGAAGATCCAGGGAAAGCGAATTGATCCACTACCAGATAGACCGCCGCCTGTATCAACACCGGGAATTCTTCGGTTGGATGGGCTTTGTGCCCGCGCAGATCACCCACGCGCAGATCCGCGACGCGCATGCCGTCCATCCGGTTGATGGCCTGGGTACGGTGATCGTCTCGGTGCCGGATGTGTTTGACCCCACCGACGACGCGCAGGTGGAGCGCGTTCATCGGCTCGAAAGGGATCTGGCCAGCTACAACCTGTTGCCGGTGACCGATCCTCACTTCAAGGGCTGAGCACAGCCACGACCGGCCCGCACCCACGCGAAGCGCCTCCGCCGCGCGCAGGGTGACGTAATCCGCACGACCCCCATCCTGCCGCGCGGCACAACGGCGCCTGCGGCTTAACACTGCCAAGCCTTTGCGCCCCTAGCTTCTGGACGCCCGCAGACGCTGTGCAACAATGTCGCGAATCGTACGAATTGTTGCAGTGGCGCGTTTGCCCATTGGCACATCGTGCGTTGGCGTTTACACCTTCGCATGCCACCGGAAAA
>NZ_JBHTRF010000224.1:0-1348 GCF_042796115.1 Kitasatospora sp. NPDC056446
GTCTGTCACAAGGGGTGCAAGTACACCGACAGCCTCTATGCCGGATCACCAACCGGCCACCTCTACACAGCCTCCGGCGAGACATGTCGCACTGATGATTTAGCCCCTCCAGAAACTGCCGAGCCGGGCGAGGGCGGCGGTGACGGTGGCGGTACTGGCCCAGGCGACGGCGGCGGGGATGGTGGCGGAGATGGCGGTGGTGGAGATGGTGGTGGTGGAGACGGTGGTGGCGGTACCGGGCCGGGAGGTGGTGACGGTGACGGTGAAGGTGACGGGGATGGCGACTGTACGGATCCGGGTGGATGCGAGGGTCCGGGGCCGGGCCCCGGGCCGGGTCCGGGCACAGGCGAAGGTGGCGACGGCGGCGCGCCGGGACCGACGACAGGACGCCTCTACAAGAAGTCCGGCAAGACGGTGCATAAGGTGATAGCGGAGTTCAAGACGGCGATTGAGGGCGCGCCGATTCTGTCGAAGGTCAAAGGCTTCTTCGGCAACTGCACAGGTGGCGGCACTTGCCCGACTGCAACTTGGGATGGGGGCCAGTACGCGGGAAAGTTCGACTTGGGAAGCCTGTGCAGCGGCCCTCTCCTGCAGCTTTTCCAGTACGCGGGATTTGTCTTCCTCGCTGGGATGGGCGTCGTAGCCCTGAGGTGGGCGCTGCTATGAAGCGAAGGCACCTGATCGTCTTCATTGCCGCACTGGCCGTACTTGTGTTGTCCGCGTCTTGGGCGTATGCCGATGGCGTAGGGCCAGTGACGGCCATCACCACCTGGGCGAAGGAACAGCTAACTTCTCTGTGGGCAGATTTCGCCGATTTCATGACGGACCTGCAAACCGACTTCATTGAGTTGGTTCTCTCGTTCGTGAAGGCCATCGTCTACCTGATCCCTGCACCGGACTTCCTTTCGCAGTTCAGCTTCTGCGCCATGCTCAATGCAGCGGGTCCGTGGACGGCCTTCATCGTGGCGCAGCTGCGCGTTGGTGAAGCCGTTGCACTGCTCACGGCTGCACTCATCTTCCGCCTTGTGCGGGTATTCCTGACCGTATTCCAGTGGACGTAACGAAATGATCTTCGGCCATGAAGGGTTGCCGCGCAGCGGCAAAAGCTACGAGGCGGTGCTTCATCACGTCCTGCCCGCCCTGCGTGCAAAGCGGCATGTCTACGTGCGCCTCAACGGGGTAGGGGAGTGCCTTGACAGGATCGCAGCCTACCTGGGCATACCCGAAGATGAGGTGCGCGAACTGGTGCACGTGATGGGCGACAAAGAGGTGGTTGACTGGTGTGTATGCGATACCGACAACGATGGTGCTATTTCGTTTCCGCATATCGAGAAGCACGCTCTTATCG
>NZ_JBHTRF010000225.1:0-1345 GCF_042796115.1 Kitasatospora sp. NPDC056446
GCTGGGAAGCCCACCCATGTCCAGCCGAGCTCAATGAGCCGAGAAACCCAAAGCATGGCTTGCCTGAGTGTGATCCATCCGTGTCGAGAAGCCATGATGATCAGCGAGTGCAATGCCGCGGATGGAACTCCGGTAGAAGCGGTTGCGATAGCCCGGAGGCTGAGCTCTTCTGCAATCAACGTGAAGCCATGGAACTTTGCGGCGTGGAAGGTGGCGAATGTCTCTGGCCCCAAGGCATCCAGAAGCTGAGCTGCTTCACAAGATAGCGGGACTGTCGGCACGTCGATAATTCTGCACTGGCTAATGATCTTCGATACTCTCTTCCAGAACTCAAGCAGAGCAACCCGCTCAGCGGCGCTTCTGCTTGTGATGCAAAGGTTGCCCTGCTCGTCAAGATTCATATGTCCGACTGATCGACGTCGTTCACGCTCCTCGGCGCGCCAGTCACAAAGTTGAGCGATCGCTAGCTTAGTGATTCGGGGTGGCTTGAATAGGCGGCCGGCAAAGTCCTCGGCGTCGATTGTGGCAAGCAGAAGAACGGTCGTTGCGTCCAGTATCCATCCGTTGGATGCGTTCAGTGTGCATTCGTCAGCCTCAATATCGGGAGTGGTCCCAGAATGAGAATGCGGTGTCCAGAACTTGGACTTGTAGATGAACTCTCTAGGGCTTGTTTGGAACTGCTTTGCCATCAGCACAGCTGGAAAGTTTCCCTGCTTCGCGAGATCAAGCTGTTCTTCCACAGCCCGGTGGCGCGCACTTAGCATCCTCTTGGCTTCTGCCAGTTGGAATTCGATATCTCCACTGATGCGCTGAACGCCCGTTTGCTCCTTTGAGCTCAAGCCGATCTGCTGCATTGCCTCGGCATACAGGATTTCGGACGGTCCACGAATGGATCTAATCTCCGCAACCTTCCCGTCAAACGGGTCTCCGATAAGCGTCACGGTGGCACCGGATCGCTGGCCTATAAGCTGCTCGATCCAAGGATGGTGGATGGGATCTAACGAGCGAATGCCAGGCAGCGACGGTGCTCCGGTCTTGCTGATGTAAAATTCGTCGTCGACCTGATTTTCGATGTGAATGGCCACGATCGTACCGCGCTGCACGGTATCAACGCGCCTATGTGACTTACGGTTAACGCCAAGCGCGAAGACCTGTGACGCGCGTCCTGGCGTGACTAGGTCATTGCGCAACAGTTCAATGGCGTCTGCATCGTCTTCCTTAATGCCCAGAATTACCCGCGCCTGCATCAACAAAATGTAGTCATCGGGCGACTTGGCTTTGGGCTTTTCCAACGTCATGAAGAGCTTTCTTGCCTCCCGTGTTCTCCCCATATTCACTGCTAGCC
>NZ_JBHTRF010000226.1:0-1344 GCF_042796115.1 Kitasatospora sp. NPDC056446
TTCAGCGCTTCAATCCGCTGCGCGGCATCGGCGT
Source organism: Kitasatospora sp. NPDC056446 (assembly GCF_042796115.1). Lineage (NCBI taxonomy): Bacteria > Bacillati > Actinomycetota > Actinomycetes > Kitasatosporales > Streptomycetaceae > Kitasatospora > Kitasatospora sp. NPDC056446. The sequence goes on from NZ_JBHTRF010000226.1 coordinate 35, forward strand.
GCGTCGGCAGCTGCGACAGCGCCGCTAGTCCCGGGCCCCACAGGCCGCTCATGTCCAGTGCCGGGAAGTCCTGGCGCAACCTGTGCGAGATGGCCAGCCGCTGCGCGTCCTCCATCAGCGAGGTGTCGATGCGCAGCTGCGATCCGGCGAATTCCAGCCGCAGCCCATCGCCCTGCAGCTGCGGAAGATCGGCAATCAGGCGATCCAGCCAGCGCGGCGCGCGTGCGCGTGGGTCCAGCGTTATCCCGCCCTGCACGTTCTGCCGGCCGTGTACCGCCAGCAGCGTGCTCCAGATACGGCGACGATCCCCCTCGGTGGGCAGGCTGCCGTGCACCTGCATCTGTGTGCCATGTTGCTGCAGGGACAGGTAGGCGTCGTGTTCGAGTGGAATGTCCGGCACCGTCCACAGGGGCGTGCGGGCCTTCAGCTGCAACCAGGTGGTGAGGCCGAGGACAACGACAATGGCCAGCAGCCACAACAGGCTGCGCACGGCCCTCCCATACATCGCGCGCGTTGGCACCGTGCCGGTCATGCGCCGGGGCGATGGGCCCGCGATGCTGCGATGGACATGCGGAGAGGGCACCAGGCCGCCCGGCGCATCCATCAGCGTGACCACCCCGGGCAGAAGATGGCAGGCGACCACCCTGAAAGCACCGGGTGACATGCCACAGCGATGCGCGATCATGGCCAGCGTGTGTGCGCCCAGCGCGCGTTCGAGCTCACTGGCGACGATGGGCAGCCGCAACGCTGCCGGTTGCCGCCAGGAATGAAAACGGGAGGCCAGACCTGCCTGTTCAAACCGCTGCTGCAGACCGTCCAGGCCCCGGTGATGGGAGGTTATCCAGACGCTGATGACCTCCACCACCCAGCGGGCGCGATGGCCCAGCTCGAGGCGTGTTGCGGCATCTTCGATGAAACGGTCGTACGCAGACATGCAGTGACTCCCTGGAATGTGATGTGCGTCGCGCCGCGCAGCAGGCGCGACGGATTGCGATGGCTCCGGGGGCGCCACTCTGGGGAGCGCGCGTCAATGCATGGTGAAATGCTGGGGGTGATGCCTCTTTCGTTTCGGCGGGCCCTGCGGCAGGGCCCGCCGCTGGATGCGGCGAGGCCTAGTGCACAGCGGGATCTGCACGGTGGCCCCGGACCGCTGGCGCGCCGTGGGACGCCCTTCTCCGGGTCGCCGGAATGGTTTCAGGTGCACCTACTTTCGGGCTTAAAACGACAATCTGCGAGCGCTCTTGGCGCCCTTCTGTCGCTTCATGCTGGGCTGGTTGCGCGATCCCTCAGTTCTCCAGCGCGTCCAGGTA
>NZ_JBHTRF010000227.1:0-1331 GCF_042796115.1 Kitasatospora sp. NPDC056446
CTCCTCGCCCTGGTCCAAGACGACGACGCCCTTGGACGCGTCTCCGAGGAGGTGCGGGGCCGCGCCGCCGGCCACCGCGTCGTCACCGAGGACCATCTTGGCGCTGCGGTCGCCCTTGACCCGGTACGAGGCGCGCTTCGCGCAGACCTCCCGGAGCGCGGTCGGGACGCTGGAGGCGTCCGGGCGCTGGGTGATGAAGATGCCCATGCCGCCGACGAACCTCGTCACCCTGACGTACCGGGCGAAGCCCTCGACCATGAGGTCCCGGCCGCTGCGGGTCTTGGCGCGGCCGCCGTTCTCGGGCTCGTCCTCGATGGGGACCTGGACGAGCGCGGCACCGTCCAGGAGCTCCTGGAGCTCGTCGACGACCAGGAGCACCGGGCCCATGCCCTTCGCCGCGAGGTCCCGCGTGATCTTCCCCTCGGGGACCAGGTCGGGGTCCTGCTCGTAGAGCCGGTCCAACTCGGTTCCCCGGTCCTGCATCTCGGTGATGGTCCCCTCGATCACACCGAGGACGCGGCGGATGATGTCGGGGCTGGCCCCGGCGATCCACTGGTGGGCGACGTGACGCAGCGGGGCCCAGTCCGGGCCGGTCTTCCCGGTGATGACGACGATCCGCACGGTCGGGTCGAGCGCGGCGGCGGCGGCGATGAGCCGGGCCAGGTAGCTCTTGCCGTAGCCCATCAGGCCGCCGATCAGGAGCGAGGACCACAGCAGGTGGAGCACGTGGCGCTTGCGCCGGGCGTCGGCACCGAGCGGGACGCCGTCGCCCCAGAAGTCCCAGGCCGGGGCGTCGATCAGCTCGGAGGGGTGCTTGCCGTTGCCGTAGGGGTTGTCCTCGTTGGCGACCCAGAGGACGAACCGGCCCTCGTGCCCGTCGTCGCCGGTGTCCGGGGTGATCTCGATGCGGGACTTCTTGATCCGCAGGGCGGAGGCGAGGTCCTCGATCCGGGAGACGGCAGCGGATGCCTTGATGCCGCGCGGCAGATCGACGGTGGCGGTCCAGCCGGGGCCGGCGGGCTCGATGACTCCGGCGAGGTGCGTCTCGTCGCGCTGGGCGGGGGTGATGATCCCCGCCTTGACCAACGCGGTCACCAGGTCGGCTTCGCCCTGGACGCGGCCGGACTCCGGCTTGACCAGACTGACCCGGCTCATCGAGGCGAGGGTGTCCGGGACGAACGGGCCGTCGGCCGCCGGGACTCCGGCCGGGCCGAGGCCGGGGCCGCCCTGCTGCGGGACCGGAACCGCGGGGATCTCCTCCGGCGACAGCGGACGGGAGAGGTACCACCAGGCGGCCGGGCCGCCCGTGCCGAGCGCGGCCTGGCCCACGA
>NZ_JBHTRF010000228.1:0-1327 GCF_042796115.1 Kitasatospora sp. NPDC056446
CGAGCTGCAAGTGGCGTGAAGCTGAGTAAACAGCTTGGTAGTGAGCAGCAGCTTGGCGAGCTGATGTCAGGAAAGGGAGAGGTCATCGCTGGCGGGCAGAGTGGAGTTCTTTTGCGGGATTCGCCGCGCCTCAGTGCTGTTCATGGAGGAAGTGCCTCTGATTGGGTCAAGGTATCAAGCTCGTCGCACAAGGCGCCAGATGGGCAGCAATTCTCTACTCATGCATATCAGAATCAGGCGACCGGACAAGTCGTTGAGCCAAAAACAAAGTTGATTGAAGAAGGGAGATAGACTGATGCGAGTAAAAGTCGTCAGCAATTGGGTTGATATTCTTGCCGGGCTTGGCGCGGAAGGGAGAGTAAAGTCGACGCTGTTCCTGGGTGCTGGGAATGAGTACACGGTATTCGGACTTAGTCTCCATAGGGAGTCGAGCATTTACAGGGGCGGGACGCTCGTCTGCAAGGTAATCGATGACTATGGGAATCTGACTTCTGCGCCAATCGGCATATTTGATGTTATTGATGGGTCCATGCCGAAAGAATGGCGCATTGAGAAGCGGTTTGATGGGGTGTTCATGTGGCCAGATTTATTTCATAGGGAATTCTTCTTTGACGATCTGTCGGAAGGTGTTCCGGAGTGTGTGGCCGAATTTAGGAATCTTAGGTATATAATGGAGGGCGAGGGTGGGTGAATTTTATCGTGGCGGAACTACGGTGGCTCGGAGGATACTCAGGAATAAATACTGCTTGGATGATGAATGATCTAGACCCGGGCTGCGTAATTGGCAGGCCATAGGGTTGGATCCATCGTTGGGGATCAGGACTAGCTTCACGAGCCAAGTGCAGTCTTCTGCTGTCAATGGCGCTAAGGGAACCGTGCCGGGATGGGGCGCAGTAAAACGTGGTCGCTGACTGAAGGCAGGTCGCAAGTCGGCCATGAATTGGATGGTGGAAGGGAGGGGCTTCCGCATTACCAGGCAGAGGGTGTGAGAGGACATGCTTTCTGGGGCAAAGGTTAGTGTAGGTGCGCTTGCTATGACCGGCATGATTGAGTAAGTCACTGAAGAGCCACGAGATGACCCCTATGAGCTTGGGGATGCTCAGGTTCGCGACCTGATTCTTCGCGAGCAGCCCCCCCTCTGTGCACAAGGCTTGGATCGTGACCTGGGCGCACGGTAGGCGTCGTACCTTAGGTTCGGTCGAACATCTGTCACTTGTTCAGGCCCGCGACCAAGTGTCAAAGACCATCGCTACTGGTACGACGCGCACAACCGCCTTACCAATGTGCGGGATGGTGCGGGCAACACGCTCATCGGCCTGAGCTGTGA
>NZ_JBHTRF010000229.1:0-1320 GCF_042796115.1 Kitasatospora sp. NPDC056446
CTGCAGGGCATGACCCACCGCCCGCCGCGCCAGCCCCTCATCGATGCCCTGCGTGGATTCGCGCTGCTCGGCGTGTTCCTGGTCAACCTGCGCTTCTTCTCGCTCGATGCGCTGATGACCGAGGCCGCGCAGCAGGCGCTGCCCAGCGCGGCACTCGACCAGGCCATCCGCACCGGCATGGAATGGCTGGTGGACATGAAGGCAATCACCCTGTTCTCGCTGTTGTTCGGCATGGGCGTGGCGATGCAGATGGACGGCCATGCGCCCGGCAGCATGGCCGCGCACCTGCGGCGGATGGCGGTGCTGCTGGTGATCGGCCTGCTGCATTCGGTGCTGCTGTGGTGGGGTGACATCCTGCTGGTGTACGCACTGGTCGGCCTGCTGCTGCCGTTGTTCCGGCACCTGGGCGATCGTGCCCTGCTGTGCAGTGGCCTGTTCATCGCCCTGCTGCTGCCGCCGCTGCTGTCGCCGTGGATCCGCGAATGGGTGGCCCTGCTCACACCGCGCGCGCAGATGAACGCCACAGCGCTCGAGGCACTGGCGCACGGCAACCTGGCCCAGGCGTGGTGGCACAACCTGCAGCTGGCGGCATGGCTGAAGCTGAGCAACTGGGCACTGCTGTTCTTCGTGCTCGGCCGCTTCCTGCTGGGCTACTGGGCCGGTCGTCGCGGCCTGCTTCAGCAGCCGCAGGCACACCGGCCGCTGCTGCGCTCGATTGCCCTTGGTGGGCTGCTGTTGACGGCCGCGTTCCTGTGGATCGATGCCCACGCCGATGCGCTCAAGCAGGCATGGCCGGCGCTGCGTGCGGGCGTTCCCGGCTACCTGCTGCGCGTGTCGTACCGCGTTGCGCCACTGGCCTTGGGCATCGCGGCGGCCGCCATCTTCGCCCTGCTCTATCTGCGCCCATGGGCCGAACGCGTGCTGCGCGTGTTCGTCCCGGCCGGGCGCATGGCACTGAGCAACTACCTGCTGCAAAGCGCAATCTGCGTGCCGCTGTTTGCCGGCTTCGGGTGGGGTATCGGCCCGCAGCACGGGCTGTGGCCGGTGCTGCTGGTGGCAGCGGTGGTGTTCCCGCTGCAGCTGTGGGCGAGTGCGTGGTGGCTGCGCGACCATCGCTTCGGGCCGGTGGAATGGCTGTGGCGCAGCGCCAGCGAAGGACAATGGCTGCCACTGCGGCGCTAGCCATCGGGGACGGAACGGATCAGGTCGTTTGTGCCATTTGCGTCTTAATCCCCTCCGTCCCCGTTTTGCCGGCCAGCGGCCGGCACTACCGGTCAGCCGATCACGCGCTTGAACGGCGGCAGCGCGTCGATGATGCGC
>NZ_JBHTRF010000230.1:0-1320 GCF_042796115.1 Kitasatospora sp. NPDC056446
CAGGCACCGCACCACTCCCAAGCCTTGCATGCAGCCTCCCCCCTCTCGAAGTCCTGTGCCCGCAGCAGAGAATTGGTAGCAACCCTCGAACTTAGAACCTACAAGCGATGAAAGGGGGCTGCTCTATCCACTACATATAGTTCAGAGGCGCAGATAGGGAAAGATTAAGCATGGTGCGCGGCGGCTCATACCGTCGGATGCTCGTCATTGGGGTCAGGTATCTGCTTAATGGTAAACCATACTTTTCGCACATGCTTGTAAACTTGATAGAGAATTGCCATTCCCCCGAGGGCCATATACAAAGCCTCGTCACCCTGGACTTGCTTGCCATATGTGCCCATTGCAAGCTTGTAGAAAATCTTTGAAACAATCCCAAAACTGGCGCCATCCACAACCAACAAGAGCACGGTCCCAGTAGCCAGCGTTACCCCATTCCGATTGGATATACAAACCATCACCAAGGACAGGAGCGCGCCCGCCAAGACAGGATAAAGCATCGCCATGCATGCAACCCCGATAATTGTCGAGAATGAACCGATGCGCCGATCAATTAGCGCCATTTAAAATTCTCATAAACCGAAATATTTTGCAAAATTAAATATTATTGCAAAAAAACCGACGGCCGATAAGATCGCATGGAGGATCGCATCCTCTTTCGATGCAAGCGTGCTCCTATCGCGACCGCCCCCCACTTCGGTCTTACTATTTTTACGCCAGAATGACTCAGACTTAGCCCGCAAATTCATAACACCCCTTTTCCCTCAGTTAAAGCACTAGGAGGGGCAATGTCAAGCGCTGGCACGCCGCCACCTTGCTGCACAAACAGCCAGAACCATAACCGAAGCTGGAATGCTGCCCGGCTTGAGCTCACTGACGGCCTTCTCCGTAAACACTTGCGCTGCTATGACCATTGAGCCTACTCCTCCGTAGTGAGCTAACCTGATCAATCCTGATTTCAGCGTCGCCTCAGCAGAACGACAAAGTCCTCGATCACACGACGCGCATCCATCGACAGCACCTGCCTGACTTGGTGCGCGGGAGCCAGGAACACAGGCTCCTCATGCTCGCCCTGTCGCCATGGAAATTGGCCCGAATTGGGGCTCGCATCATGCTCCGCCCTGGTGCGCCACGCGCCGCCACCATCCCCACTGAGCCTGACGGCTGGCACGATGTGAGTGATTCTCTCAGTTGGATCGATCCGCGAGAGCAGCCATGCCGCATACCCTACAGCGCTGGCTAGTTTCCCAGCTACGTCTTCTTCCAACACCACGGGCAGCCCCATCCCGCGTCCAGGAGGCGGCACGGGAACACTGATCAACC
>NZ_JBHTRF010000231.1:0-1304 GCF_042796115.1 Kitasatospora sp. NPDC056446
GCATCCAGCAGTGCCTTGAGCGCGTTGGACAGGCCGTTGGCCGCTGTCAGCCAGTCCCGCGTGCCCGGCGCGACACTGGCCTTCTCCATGGTCTGCTTCCAGGTCTTCAGCAACGCATCCTGGTTCCACATCTGTGCTCGCAGGAGGATGGCTCCGGGGTCCTGCAGATCTTCCAGCTGCAGCTGCTCGAGCAGATAGCCCATGATGAGGCCGCGCGAGGCTGAGTCACGCAGCAGGTTGGTCACGACTTCCTGGTAGAGCACCCCGCTGGTGCTGTCCTTGCTGTCGAAGTTGCTCTGCATGTGCTGCTTGAAGGCAGGCGCCTGCCACCATGCGATCATTGCCCGATCAAGATCGGCCACGGTGTGCTCATAGAACCGCTCCTGCGCAGGCGCGTAGATCTTCTTCAACCAGTGGGTATGCGCATCGGCCTTGCGCAGGTGACGGCTGTACTTGCGCCAGGACTTCTCTGCCTGGGCCAGCACCGCCTCCTCATCCTCGACAGCAAATATGTCGTGATTCCACGCTTGCAGTGGCCTGGCCAGCTGCTCCGCGTTGGTCTTTCCGCCCAGTATGCTGACCACGCCACGACCGAACAGGGCCGCTTCCCTGCGGCGGTACCCGACTTCTTCGAAGGCCCCCTGTCGCACGGCGCCCTCCATCAGCGAGATGGACGAGGCAGACTGGACCCTCTCCCGCCGCTCAGGCTCGGCCTCCCATTCAAGAATGCGTTCGATGGCGAGCTGGTTGAGATCGGAAATGATGCCGATCGGATCGTCCAGCGCCACCAGCGCAGGCGGCGAAACCTGCGGGAGGCCAGCAGCAATGCCTGCCTGCGCGATCAACTGGTCGACCTGCGCGGTGGAGTAGTTTGCCCAATGATCCAGGCTGTGTACGAACGCATGCACACCGGGAACTGCGTTGATCGCCGGTATGCCCTGCACTCCCCGATCATTGCGGGAGACTGTCAATGTCGTGGATGGTTTGGCGAGATGGAGTTCAGCCACCAGCGCGGGAGCTTGCCCGAGTTCGGCAAGGTGTGGCTGCGGCTGCCCACCGGCCCGCCACGCGGCAACGTCAATGCATCGCATGTGCCGCTGGCGATAGGCGGGGTCCTGGTGCATCCCCCACACCCTGCGCGTCCACGGTGCGCTGCTGTAGGCCAGCCACAACAGGGTTGCCTGGGCGGCATCGGGCACGATGATGCATTTGGACAGCAGCGTTTCGCCGTGGCGCGAGCACCTCGCCGGCCGTGTATCGTTCTGCGGCGGCGGGGTCTGGTCGCGGATGTCGAACGCACTGAG
>NZ_JBHTRF010000232.1:0-1264 GCF_042796115.1 Kitasatospora sp. NPDC056446
GGAGAAGTAGCGGGTCCACACGTGGTCATAGTAGCGGTGAGCGTTGAGGAAGCCTCCATCCCCCGCCATGACGTAATCCTTGGCTGCATCCAGATCCTCAGGAGGAATTCCCTCTACTTTGGACATCACCTGGTCGAACACTACGGCGTAGCAATCGAACACGTCCTGTGCCGGCTTGATTTCGAGCGCCTTGTAAGGAGGCTCTGTCTCTGTCACCCGTGGTGCAGTGGCGGTTTGCCCACCAAAGAAAGACTTCAAATGCCGGATGATTCCCATAATTTTTAGCCTCCACTACGACGCTGCTTGTGTTCTTCGATAGCGACGGATAAGAGAGCACAGCGCTCTCTCACATCGGAACGCCCATTTCGTTCCCCTTCTCAATGAATACGTCTCCTGCGGCTTCCAGCAGCGTCATGTCCAGGTTGTTGAATGGGTAGAAGCCTGCATTCGTGTGAGCCTCAGCTACCGCTGTCCCCAAGCACGCTAGGAGTGCAAAGCGGTTGGGGTCACCTTCACTGCTCAGTGAGAGCGCCCTCGACAGTGCGACGGCGGTGACAGCTATTTTGTGAGGTCGTTGTCCAAACTTTCCGCTGAAAATATCAGGTCGTTCGTCCCAAGCCGCTTGAACGATTGAATTTGCATAGCTCGCCGGGTTGCCGCTGAAGTAGCCGATCTTCTGTTGCTGCTCCAACAAATTCTGGACGCAAACGGCTGCTTCGCTCTTCTTGATGCTGTCTTTGATGCCGCTGAACAATCCCATTTAACCCCCTGTATGCTGCTTCCGTCCTGCCATCAATCTTCTTCAAGAAGCCCTTTGATGATGTCATTCACTTTGGAGGCACTGTCTTTCGCAACATTGAAGAGGCTATTGATCTTGTTATCAGCTTCTTCTGATTCGAAGATTACCCGCCCCCAATTATCAAGCATCAGGAAAATGTTCATGCTTGCCCAGAACCACTCGTCTACATCTGTGAAATGCTTGAATCGGCGCTCATACACCGCAATTCTCTGCTTATCCTTATACTTACATGTGATGTAAGACGGGATCAGGTAATGAGTTCCCTCAGTAAGAACCTTGGGCGGCTCTGAGAAAGACCAATCCACCTTGCCCTCTGCGGTCTCCCAGATCATGTTGTCAATCAATCGTTCAACATCTTTTGAAAGATTCAAGTCAGTTCACCCATTTATTTTCGTTTTTGATGTGTTCCAGAGTCTTGATGACTCCTTGGAGTTCATCCCAGATATGTCTCGCACGTGCTCTATC
>NZ_JBHTRF010000233.1:0-282 GCF_042796115.1 Kitasatospora sp. NPDC056446
GTCTGGGATGGGGATCAGGGAAGAATTGCAAAGGGTGCTGGAGTTGCAATCCCACTACAGTTCACTGGCCACAACCGCCATGAACGAACGAGGCCGAATCATCAGGCACCAGCTTCCCACGATCCTCCGAGAGGAAGCTGAGCGGCTTCGCACCACGGCGGATATCGCACAAGGCGACTTCTTGATTGAAGGGCGAGATGGCGCCGGTCGAAGGGCACTTGTGCCGTGGGTGCGGTTTGCCTCGCGATCTCGATCCCCTAAAGCCACTGAGGGCTGGAACGT
>NZ_JBHTRF010000233.1:292-1264 GCF_042796115.1 Kitasatospora sp. NPDC056446
GGTTCCGGGAAGACGGCTCTGGGGTTTACCTAGGGCTCTCGCACGCCTCCACCAAGAACGTGAATGGCGACTTCATTGAGCGACCTACCGATGAAACCCAGCGTCTGACAAAGTGGGCACGTGAGATTCTGGCGAATGACGTTTCCAACGATTCACGCATCCACCAGTCCATAGCGCTTGGCTTCGGAGACCTAGCAAGGGCTTACGAGAGAACCACCGTAGTTTCGTACTTTTATCCGAAGGCGGACGTACCGCCCGACGAGCAGCTCCAGACGGACATGCTCTCGATGGCGCGGCGCCTGAAGAGCATCTATCGCGGTGAACCCGCACAGAAGCGCAGCGGGCAGACCTCACCAGACGTCATTGCGGTGGTAGAGGCCATCGAGGAGGCCGCTTCAGGTCGCGAGAGAACAGGCCAAGGCTTTGGGCTTACGCAACCGGAACGCCGTGCGGTAGAGCTACGCGCGATGGCACTGGCCAAGAGCTACTTCCATGGCAAAGGCTATGCGGTTGAGGACACCAGTAGCCACGCGCCTTACGACCTGAAGATCGTCAAAGACAGCCAAACACACTACGTCGAGGTTAAGGGCACAACCGGTGGACTGGGCGATATTGTGCTTACGAAGAACGAGGTTCAGCATCATCTGAACCATCATCCCAACAACGCCCTGTTCGTTGTTTACGGCATTCAGCTACACACACAGAACGACACGCCCATTGGAACGGGTGGCACTGACCACGTTCAACAGCCCTGGCTGATCTCGAATGATCGCCTGCAACCTCTGGCCTATCGCTACCGCATCGAGTGAAAGAGGGCCCGAACGGCCCCGCCACATTAGGACGGGGCCGTACCTTCTGCCTTACAACTGAACCCGCCCCACGCTCTCGACAGCGCCCTTGTCTTCCTTCTCGCCGTTCTTGATGCTCTCGAACAACACGTTGTTCTTCGCATCCAGCGCCAGGCTGTTCGGG
>NZ_JBHTRF010000234.1:0-1258 GCF_042796115.1 Kitasatospora sp. NPDC056446
ACCCGAATGTGCCGGGTGGCGGTCTCGTGGCGGTGCCGGGTGGCGGTCAGTTCGCGGTGGCGAGCTGGCGGCGGCGAGCGCGGTGGATGTGCTCTGCGAAGGTCCGGGCGGCGGGCAGTTCGAGCAGCGGGTTGACCGGCGGCTCGGTCTCGTCGTCTCCGGCCTCCGTGGTCGGCTCGGTTTCGGTGGGCGGGTCGAAGACGTCGACGCCCCACCGGAGGCCCCACGACTCGATCAGCAGTCGGACGCCGCCGACGCCGGACAGCTCCGCGACCTTGACGAGGTCCAGGCGGCGGCCGGGCACGCGGGCGATGTGCCGGTACCAGGTGCCGGACGGGATGACCAGGATCGGCTGGAGCCCGCCGGATTCGTCGGTGATCTCGTCTTCGGTCCGCTCGTCCTGGACGATCTCCAGTGCCTTCACCAGGGCGTTGAGCCCCTGCGTGCGGTACTGCTTCCGCACCCCGAAGATCCCGCGCTCACGCTCGCGGTACGCGGTGGTGAAGGGGCCGGGGACGCCGCCGGACGCCGCCAGCTCCTCGGCCGCCGCGTCTCCGAGCTGCCACGGTCCGAGCCGACCGGCCCGGCGCCCGTCCTTGAGGTCCTGCCGGGACAACTCAAGCCCGATCTTGGCCGTGCCCTTGTCGCCGTCCTTGTACAGGTAGCGGGCCGTCTCGCCCTCCTCGCCGCTGTTGAGCGACCGCAGGTCGGTGCCGTGGCCCTCCCCGCCGCACGAGCAGTCGGGCCGGTCGCAGGTCTGGCTGACCTCGTAGCCGCCCGCGTTGCGCACGCCGTCCGCCCACGCCGTGGCGATCGCTCGGCGGAACGCGGCCTGCCCGTCGGTGTCGAGCGGCTCAGCCGTGACCCAGAGCGTGTGCCAGTGGAGGTGGTGACCCGTGTCCGGGCCCCACGTGTCCTCGTAGGCCCGCTCGTACCCGATGACGCCGAACTCGGCCTTGAGCCGCCGCCAGGGCCGCCCGCTGGACCCGTACGCCCCGCGCCAGCCGTCGTGGAGCACGCTCACCAGGCCGAAGCGCTGGCCCTTGCGGTTCGAGCCGAACGGCATCCGCTTGAAGTGCCGCAGCGTGGACGTGCCAAGGTGCAGCCCGAACCCGTTCGCGGCGAGGCCGTCCGCCATGAGCTGAGCGTTCGAGGCCCGGACCGCGAGGATGCGCGTCCCGCACCAGGCGCACATGTGGACGTTGTTGCAGCGGCAGACGCCCGTGAGCGCCGCCTCCCCGGCCGCCCACTGGAGCGT
>NZ_JBHTRF010000235.1:0-1244 GCF_042796115.1 Kitasatospora sp. NPDC056446
GCGCAGGCCGTTCTCCATGAAACGAACACGATTGCCTGGAAGATCCTTGTTCTGGCGTATCGCCGGCAACCACGAGAGCCCTTCGTAGCGGTCGCGCCTCAGGCCGACCAGTTCGGCGATCGTGGGCGCAACGTCGATCACTGAGCCAGGTCCCGCAACCCGTCGATGCGTCCAGACCGGTTGGCCATTGCGGAATTGCTGTATCGCCATCACCACGTGGTTCTGCACGTCCGACAGCGCGAAGCTGCCATGGCCATATGCGCCCACGGCTTGGTTGGCGTCGTTGTCATTGAACTGGTCACGGCGCATTGCAAAGTCTTCGCCGTGGTCCGACATGACAACCAGGATCGCGTTGTCCAGACGCCGCAGGCGGCGCAGCTCATCGATCAGCGCCTCGAACTGACCATCAACTGCCCTGATCGCGTTCAGATACTGGGACTGTGAATCCTCATATCCCTTGACCTTGCCTACCCAGTCAAGAGACCTGTCCTCACGGATCCCGCCTGGCAGATAGGGCCAATGCGGCAGGCAGAGGTGGCTGACAAGAAACAGTGGCGCGTCAGCCGGCGCATCCCGCAATTCACCGATCAGGCGGGCGGGGTGGTCTGCGGTGCGATAGCTGCGGTAGGCAGCGCGATTGCCCTGGACCACGCTCAGCGGCTCTGAAGCGGGCAACGCAGCCAGCAGGAGATTGGTTGCGAAGAAGTCAAAGCTGCCGCCAACGACGAAATCAAGCCCTCCCACCGTGGGGACGACGGTTCTATCGAAGCCAAAACTCTGGTCGAAATTGGCGAAGCGCGATTCATCCATGGCCAGCATGGTGAAGTAACCCTGCCGCTTCAGGTCCCAGGCAAGATTCTGGTCGCGCGAGAATTCCGAGCGTGGATAGAGGTTGAAGCGCGCGCCGTGCTTGAGCGGATTCATTCCGGTCAAGGTACTGCTGTAGGAGACAAACGTCCGGGCCAGTGGCGTGCGGACATCATCCATGACGACCGAACCGGCCAGTGTCCGCTCGATGGCGGGAGCCAGTCCGCCGGGAAACTCGCCGTAGGAAGCCAGATAGTCCGGACGAAGCGAGTCCACCCCCAGGATGATCACATCCGGCCTGTTCTCATCGATGCCCTCCCGAACGCCGCCATTCCATCCCCAGGCCCCGAGGCAGACAGCCAGGGCAACCAGGGATCCGGCGGCGAACAGGTTGCGGCGGCTGCGCAACAGGGAATACAGCGCGGACAGTACAGCGA
>NZ_JBHTRF010000236.1:0-1238 GCF_042796115.1 Kitasatospora sp. NPDC056446
CGCCGACACCTCTGCGGCCGCCATTGACCTGTTCGACCAGCAGCACCTGGATGCTGCCGCCGGCGTGCGCCAGCCACTGGAAGCCTGGGCGCGGTCGCATCCTGGCCCCCGCGTGCTGGCCGATCGCTTCACCGTGATCCAGCAGGCGGTCGCGGCGCCAGCCTCGCGCCCGGCCGATGCGTTGCAGGCACTGTTCGAGGAAGTGCAGGCGATCAAGGCAGGCCCATTGCTGGGCCAGGCCTTCGCCCGGGCCGGGCAGGCGGTCACGCTGGTGCGGTGAATGCGGCGCACACGCAGTCGAGCATGGATCGACGCTACAGAGCGCGTGCGGCCTACTGGAACAGGTATTTCAGGCCGATCTGCGCGCGGCGGCCGTAATACTCCACCTGCAGCGGCCGCTGCGGGCTGCCCTGGTAGTACTTCAGCGGTTCGTTGGTCAGGTTGCTCAGTTCAGCGAACACGGTCCAGCGATCAAACGTGTAGGACGCGCTGAAGTCGACCGAGGTGTTGGCACCGTACCAGGCATCGGTGGTGCTGCTGTCGCCATGCGATTCGATGTAGGCGCCCTTGTGGTTGGTCGCCAGCCGGGCGGCGAACGCACCATCGTCGTAGTACACGGTGACGTTGTAGAGACGGTCGGCCTGGCCGGTGATCGGTACGTTGCCGCTGCGGCCCGGGATGCGCATGCGCGAATCCATCAGGGTCAGGTTGGCGTTGATGCCGAAATTGCTCCACAGGCCCGGCAGGAAATCGAAGCGGCGCACGAAGGCGAACTCGGCACCCCACAGCTTGGCGTCGTCGCCGTTCTCGGGCCGGTAGAAGGTGACATTGCTGTTGCCGTTGAAATTGCCGGTGCTGCTGCTCTGGAACACCGGGTTGCTGATGTTCTTGTAGAACACGCCGCCGGACAGCAGGCCCAGCGGTCCGGCATACCACTCGGCCATCAGATCCAGGTTGTCCGAATAGGTCGGGTCAAGATCGGCATTGCCGGAAGTAAAGGTGCCATCGGCCTCCATGAACGAGCCACCCGGATTGATGTCACCGAAGTTCGGGCGGGCAAAGCTGCGGGTCAGGCCCAACCGCAGGTTCAGGTCACTGCGCGGCGAAAAGCGCACATTGAGCTGCGGCAGCACCGAGGAGTAGCGCTTGCGACCCAGGTTGGGCACCAGCGCGCTGCTACCATCGGCATCGCGCTCCAGCACCTGCCCACGCACGTCGGTGGCGGTGCGTTCCAGGCG
>NZ_JBHTRF010000237.1:0-1229 GCF_042796115.1 Kitasatospora sp. NPDC056446
GCTACAAGTGAGAGTGCGGTCAAGCGTATTCGGTGCCGCGCACTCTACGGCATGGAAAGCTATTCGGACGTTCTGGCAATTGCAGAGACTGAGGCCGAGTGCCAAGTGCCAAATGCGCAACTCCTAATTCTTGGGGCATTGGCAGCGGAGGAACTTGATCAGACTGATGTAGCAGACAGACTCGCCAATCTCGCTCTCTCTTCAGCAACAGATGCCACGCTCGCAGAGTCTGTCGGCGGCTGCGTTCGGCTTCGCGCCAAACGCGGAGGCGCGGAAATTACGGATCTCGAGGCATTCGCGAAGGATCATCTTGGCGACAGGCTAGACAAAATAGCGGTGGCACTTGCCGATTCAGCAGCAGCGCTGGGTGATCCACATCGCGCCGCTCATTGGTTTGGAGTCGCACGATCCACTCGCCCGTACTTGGCGCTCGGCGTTCAGATCAACGAGCTTGCCAACGCTCTAGTAATTGCAACGGACAACTCCGATCACAGGGAAATATCCCGGATCATTTCTCTCCTACAGCAACACCTTGACTCCGTCAAAGCTCCGGAAAATTCATCCCTCCAGAGGGTTATCCTGACCAATCTCGGCGCAGCATATCGTGCCGCTGGACGATTTGCCGATTCCGCGAGCTCGTGGGATGAGGCGCTTGCAACTAAGAGCGGGCAACGTGACATCTGGATCCACCGATGCCTTCTCTGCGAACATGACAGTAGCATTCAGCCTCCGGATGAAGGCGCTGCGTCCGATCATGCCATCGATGCGATTGCGAAGCTCGCCTATGCATCTTCACTCACTTCGGCAAATCGGTTGTCCGAGGCAAGCACCATCGTGCAGCAGGTGCTTTCTGGCCCCCGCGTCACACC
This sequence comes from Kitasatospora sp. NPDC056446, assembly GCF_042796115.1. Taxonomy (NCBI): domain Bacteria; kingdom Bacillati; phylum Actinomycetota; class Actinomycetes; order Kitasatosporales; family Streptomycetaceae; genus Kitasatospora; species Kitasatospora sp. NPDC056446. Next base: position 870 of record NZ_JBHTRF010000237.1, read on the forward strand.
CGTAGAGAGTTCGATTGCACATGTAGAGCGGTTGCGAATTCGTTTACGAACCGACGATCTGCAGAGCGTCATTAGTGACGGCATTGGGCATGTCAGTGACCACGGCGAATCCATGCCGCTTCTCGGATGGCTGGCGACGCAGCATAGACGCGCCTCCGATGCTAACAAGCGCGAGATTGACCGCATTCTTCAGCAGATAGATCCGACGGGCATGACTTCCGAAGCAGTGCTCGGAATCGCGACGCCCTTAGCGATGAGCGGAGCCGGCATGTCACTCGGCCGTTGGATCCCTCGCCTTAAGGAGATTGCGTTCGCAGGCTCGGGAGAGCTGATCAACGAGCATGCCGCGATGGTCTTGGC
>NZ_JBHTRF010000238.1:0-1228 GCF_042796115.1 Kitasatospora sp. NPDC056446
CAATGCCAGTGACTTTGGCGGTCTGTGCTCGTTGGTTGTGGTGTGGCGAGGGTGGGGCAGGTCAAGTCGCCTGCGGATGAGCGGTTGTCGGACCGGATCGCGATCGGGGTGCTGACGCAGGCGTTCCCGCCGGGTCTGGTGGATGAGGTGATCGCCGAGACCGGGCGGGCCGAGCAGCGCAGTCGGCTGTTGCCGGCGCGGGTGGTCGTGTACTTCGTGCTGGCGATGTGCCTGTTCTTCGGGCAGGGCTATGAGGAGGTCGCGCGGCTGCTGGGCGAGGGGCTCGGGGACGGGCGGCGGTCGTGGCGCGTGCCGACGACCGCCGCGATCGGTCGGGCCCGCCGTCGGCTGGGCCCGGAGCCGTTGCGGTTGCTGTTCGCGCGGGTGTGCCGGCCGGTGGCGGTGCCCCAGACCGCGGGGGCCTGGTACCGGCGCTGGCGCCTGGTCGCGGTGGACGGCACCACCTTGGACCTGGCGGACACCGAGGCCAACGAGGCCTTCTTCGGCCGTCATGCCTCGGGACGCGGAGCGAGCGCGTTCCCGCAGGCCCGGATGGTGGGGCTGGCCGAATGCGGCACTCACACGATGTTCGCCGCCGCTACCGGTCCGCTGTCGGCGAGCGAGCAGTCCCTCTCCCGGCAGCTGTTCGACCGTCTCGAGAAAGGGATGCTGCTGCTGGCCGACCGGGGCTTCTACGGCTTCGAGCTGTGGCAGCACGCCCGGGCCACCGGCGCGGACCTGCTGTGGCGGGTGCGCTCGAGCGCGAACCTGCCCGTCGTACGCGTGCTCGGCGACGGCTCCTACCTCAGTACGGTGCACGCCGAACCGGACCGCAAGAGCCGCCGCAACCCAGTCGTGGTCCGGGTCGTCGAGTACACCCTCGCCTCCACCGGCGACACCACCGTCTACCGACTGCTCACCACCCTCCTCGACCCGAAGGAGGCACCGGCCGCCGACCTGGCCGCGCTCTACATCCAGCGCTGGGAGATCGAGACCACGCTGGACGAGATCAAGACCCACCAGCGCGGCCCCAGGCTCGTCCTGCGCTCGAAGTACCCGTGGGGCGTCGAGCAGGAGGTCTACGGCCTCCTGCTCGTCCACCACGCCATCCGGCAGCTGATGCACCAGGCCGCCCTGCAGAAGGGTCTCGACCCCGACCGGCTGTCCTTCACCCGCAGTCTGCGAGTCGTACGCCGCCAGGTCCCCGCCCAGGCGGCGCTTTCCCCCC
>NZ_JBHTRF010000239.1:0-1221 GCF_042796115.1 Kitasatospora sp. NPDC056446
GCCATGTCCTGCTCCTGCGAAAAGGTGGAAGTGCGTGGTATCCAGTGTCACGGTGCGTGGTGCGTAACTGCGTGTGCTTCACCGTGGATGCAGAGTAGAAACAAGCGCTGCTGCTGGATTGGTGGAATCGACGGAGAATGCGGGGGAAATGGTGTGAAGAGCGGGGCCGTGATGCGGGTGGTGCCGTCGCCGCATCATCGATTTCTCCGCATCCGCGTCGGCCGCCTACTGCTGTTCAATGTAGCGGGCCATGCGCAGGTACCAGTCGATGGACTGGGACTCGGCAAAGCGTCGCTGCCTGCGCTCCCACGCCGCCAGGGCGGCCCCTCCGGCAGGCATCGGCACGGGCACCGGCCGCAGCGTGTCGGGAATCGAGACGGGCTGGAATGTCCCCAGAGAGCTGCTCAGCTCGTCCTGCGCCACGGTGCAGACCGCATCCAGTTCCCAGTCGACCACCGACCCGGCGGTCGGACGATTGAGCCAGCCGGTCTGGGCCATCAGGTTCGCGTTGATCCGTGTCAGCAGGTCGGCGATGTCCTGGCCGCCGGGCAGGTCAAAGCAGACCAGGTAGAAATCGGCGCCTCCCGGCGCGGTCTGGAACAGCGTGTGGTAGGCCATCACATAACCTGCGTCCAGCTCGACGCCGGTTTCTTCCTGGAATTCCCGCCTGGCCGCATGCTCGGCGGTTTCCGCATCCGACATGCGTCCCCCGGGCAGTGCCCACTGCCCGGCCTGGTTGACCAGGCGCGGCGATTGCGAGCCGGCCCAGCCGGAAATGCGCCGCTGTGCGGCGTTGACGGTCGCCTGCAGGTTCGGGTCCGGCCATGCGGGGATGCCTACATTTTGAAGCTGGACCCAGGCCGGCACGGCCCCTCCACCCGCGACCCAATCGGCCGCCCCCATGGCGGCGGCCCGGTCCACGGCGACCAGTACCGTCGGCAATGCTGCCTGCAGCTGCGCCAGGACCTGGCCGGCGTTGTTGACCGCAACGGCCGCTTGATTGATGGCATCCCGCGTGGCGACGCCATTGGCGGCAGCCCCCGCGGGCCACGCAGACGTCGCTGCAAGCACGGCATTGGCCAGCGACGCGTTGATGGCGGCGACCGCGCCGGCATTGACGGCGCTGCCTGCGGCAACGTTCACCACCGTGGTCAGGGCGGACGCCGCCTCGGCCACCAGCACCGGCGCGGCATAGCCGCTCCACCAGGCATTGGTGATCTG
>NZ_JBHTRF010000240.1:0-1219 GCF_042796115.1 Kitasatospora sp. NPDC056446
TACAGAAGCAGCGCTTCCAGGTCGCCCTGCTGTGAGAGGTGGCGCAGGGCCCGGCGAAGCTGCGTGTCCTGGCCGAACGCGGTGGGCATGTTGGCGTTGAGATCGATGCCGCTGCCGAGACCGGCCAGCATGTCGCAGGCCATGCCCTGTGCGCCGAACGCCTCGCGCACATAGGTGCCGCGACCGATCTCACCGATGACCAGGCCCATCCGGGCCAGCTCGGCATAGACGCGGCTGGCGGTGGCAAGCGCCAGATCATGGCGGCGGGCGAGCTCGCGGTGGGTGGGCAGGCGGGTTCCAGGGCGCAGGTTCCCGCTCTGGATGTCCGATACGAGGCCATCGACTACCTGCTTGAACCGTGAGCGTGCCATCCGTGCGCCGAGTGTATCTAGGACAATTTGTTGATTGTACTGATGCCATTCCTAGACTTCGATCGCACCGCCGGACGGGCGGAAAGGAATGGAGCACATCTGTACGGCGATGGAAGGTCACAACGAATTATTGAACTATGCAGCGCATGCACTGGAAGAAATGAACGTGCTGATTCCCCGGATCAAGGGCAGCATGCCGGGCATCCGCCAGGCCCATGAAGCCATCGCCAGCTACCTGCACCGCAGCGTGAAGTTCCTGCTGCCCAATTGCGCGGAGATGATCGATCTGCGTGAGCTGCGCCAGGTGCACGTGGACATGGCGCGCCCGCCGTTCGAGGTGATGGCGCTGGAAGCGGCGTGGATCCTGCCTGACGGGTTGCCGGGACACAAAGGGGCGGGCCATGCGGCGCCTCGGCGCATCGCGCTGTGCCTGAACATGAACCGCGAAGTCGCCGCGGCCTTTCCGGCCACGGAGTGCTTCCTGGATGAACCGGCCGGTGGCGTGGTGGTGATCCCGATCTACTGGCAGGCCGATGCGGCCGCGTGGAAAGTGCCGCTGGGAGGCGTGTTCCTGCCGCACCAGAATCCGTTGAGCCTGTACCGGCCAGAGGAGGCCAGCCTGCCCACGCGCCTGGTCAATTACCCTGTGGAAGCGATGGCGTCCGGAAAACCCTTGCAGCAGTTCCGGGTTGCGCCGTTCGCGCTGCTGCCGGAATGGCACGCCTGGGCGGTGGAGCAGCAGGGCAGTGCGGCGGTGAAGGCGCAGATCGTGCAGGACTGTCGCGACGAGGTCGCCATGCTGTTGCAGACCTGCTGCGTGCTCAACTGCGCCAATGTCGCGTCGGTGG
>NZ_JBHTRF010000241.1:0-1198 GCF_042796115.1 Kitasatospora sp. NPDC056446
TCCTGGCTACATCAATACGTCGTTGCTGGACACGATGGGCGCTTTCCTCGCCTACTACGTTGAACCACGCCGCGACTTCTACTTCATCTTCGACCACATGATCTGGGAAGAGAACGAAGTCAACGACGTGCTGCTCAACCAGTATGACTGGGAGCTGGCACCGGACACGGACAGTACCTGGCGCATCGGCGACGGCACCGCGCCGTTCTACAACTACATCTACATGACCGCGCGTGGATTCTCGGAGTTCGACACGTTCCGCAGCAATCAGATCCGCGAAGGGATGATGACCCGCGAGGAGGCGATCTCGGCGGTGTACACCGAGAATCGCCCGCGTCCGCAGTCGATCAAGTGGTACCTCGATACCATCGGCATCGATTTCGACAGCGCGATCCGCCGCATCAACGAAATGGATGTAATGGGCCTGCACCGCTGAGAACCAGCAGGTGCAGCGAAACGGTCGGCTACCGCATCAGTTGCGGTAGCCGATCACGCGGGCCGGATTGCCAACCACCACGGCCCAGTCTTCGACGTCCTTGGTGACCACGCAGCATGCGCCGATCACCGCACCGGTGCCAATCCGGTTGACCGAGGGCAGGATCACGGCACGCGCGCCAAGCCAGGCATCGTCGCCGATGGTCAGGCCGGTGAAATCCACCGGTTGCTCCTTCTTGAGCGCTCGTGTCTTGATCCGATGGCCATGGGTGGCAATGAATACGCCTTCGGAGATCCAGACGTCATTGCCGATCTTCAATCCGCCGGAGTAGTCCAGCTCGCAGTCGTGCTCAACGCCTACGTTGCGGCCCATGCTGAAGTGCGCATGCCGGGTGCTGTGCGGAGACACCAGCATGGCCCGATAGGAAACGTACGAATTGGCGCCGATATCGAAGAAGCGGCGCAGCACGAACATCTTGCATTGCACCAGCCCCGGTGCGTCGAACAGGAAGGAACCCAGCAGGTGCTGGACGAAGCGTCGTAGATATTCCTTCAGCATTGCATATCTCCCAATACAGGTCTGTTGATCATCGACCGGGGCCGGTTTCCAGGCAGGACCGCGCTCAGTTGGCGCGGCCGTACTGGTCTTCGAAGCGAACGATGTCGTCTTCGCCAAGATAGCTGCCCGACTGCACTTCGATCAGCTCCAGCGGCAGCTTGCCTGGGTTTTTCAGGCGATGGGTAACGCCCAGCGGAATGTAGG
>NZ_JBHTRF010000242.1:0-1189 GCF_042796115.1 Kitasatospora sp. NPDC056446
GTCTGCGATGCGGCATCCGCACCATGGCCCACCACCTGCACCTGCTGGTTGGCAACATCGATGTGCTCGACGCGGCCGGCAAGGTAGTGCACGCCGACGGCATCGAAGATGGGCTGCAGCGGGGCCTTCATGCGCTCCGGCCCCTTTTCGTACAGGCGTGGGCGCACATGCAGCTCAGGGGACGGCGCTACCAGCACGATCTGCACATCATGGCGCGCGGCCTGATCGAGAAGACGGGCGGCGGCCAGCGCGCTCCACATGCCGGCAAAGCCGGCGCCGATGACAACAATGCGTTTGGACACGGAGGTAAGTCCTTCTGGGAAATGAGATTCAGGCACCCATGCGCGTGGATGGCAGGGGCGTGAGTGATGTGGTGCGCCGGCACGCCACATAACGCGGATCATATGAGTCCGCGTTATGTGGCGCAAGCAGTCGATGGCGGACCGTTCAGGCCAGCACGCCCCTGCCGTGCGCGTTCCCCCAGCCACAACGCCAATGAAATCAATGCCCTGCATGGGGCACCACTCGCTTGCGGCCAGTAACTCAGGCCCCTATAGTCCGCGTTACATTTTTCTGGACCGGTCCCATGGCCCACATCGGAACGGGCGTCGAGTACGCCCTGCACTGCCTGCTCTGGCTGGTCCCGCCGCTGGAACAGCGGCCCAGCAGCCGCGACCTGGCCGAACTGCAGGGCGTGCCGGCAGCCTTCATGGCGAAGATCTTTCCGAAGCTGGAGAAAGCCGGCATCGTCGAGTCCACCGGCGGCATCCGCGGCGGCTACCAGCTGGCGCGTGCGCCCGAGGACATCAGCGTGCTGGACGTGGTCGACGCCGTTGAGGGGCAGAAGGCGCTGTTCGACTGCCAGGAGATCCGCGGGCGCTGCGCGCTGTTCGATGGCAACCCACCGCGCTGGGCCAACCGCGGCGTGTGCGGCATCCACGCGGTGATGATCAATGCGCAGAAGGCGATGCGCGAAGAACTGGCGCGTTCCAGCCTGGCGTCGATTGCCGAGGGCGTGCAGGGCAAGGGACGCCCGGCGAGCTTTGCAGGCGATGTGCAGGACTGGTTTGCCGACCGCCAGGTTGCACGCGAGGAAGCGCGCATCACCGGCATGCGCGCACGCACGTCGGCACAGGACGATGATTGATCGCAGTGGCGCGCACGCAAACGAAAAACGCCCCCTTGCGGG
>NZ_JBHTRF010000243.1:0-1188 GCF_042796115.1 Kitasatospora sp. NPDC056446
TAAGAGACAGCCCCGGGCCATGCCCGCGCGCACGGCCTGGATTTTTGCATCGTCTACCGGAACTCCATGATCTTTTGCGGTTTCCTCCAGAAACTCCAGTGCGGTCAGACCGGAGAACATGTTGCCCACGGCCACGCCACTGGCCAGCCGGGCATAGCGATGCCCGAATCCGGCGATGAACTGATACACCTCCTCGATCTTGCCGCTGTCGAGCATCGCCCGCGCCATTGCACGCTGTTCGGCGGTCATCGTTTCAACCATGTTCAATCTCCTTCACGTTCCGGTGTGTAGGGCAATGGGACCTGATGCGTTTCAGATAGGCCTGGACATCCGACTCGATCTTCCGCCAATGCGGCAACAGGTTCTGACGATAAACAACGGTGGTGCGTACGTTCAGCAGCCCAGGCTGCTCAAGCGAGGCCTCGCACAGTGGCGTCCACTGCGGAGGTGCGTATTGCGGCCCGGTCATGCAGCGGATCAGGACGGTGGGTGCGCGTGCCGGGTCCAGGCTGTCGGTATAGGTGACCCTGTTCCAGTTGAAGCTCCGGCTCTCCGGCAACGCCGGTCTGGCCATCTCCAGTCCAAGGGCGGCGTCACGACCGAACTCGAATGTGACCTCGGCGGGCAGTCTTTGATGGTGAAGGCGGTACAGTCCCCAGTCACGAATCTGCCGCAGCGTAATGTTCTCGCCCTCGCCTGCCTGGTTCAGGCCGATGTCAATCCAGTTCGAATCGCCGTTCCCCGCAGAGTGATGCCGGTCGTAGTCCTCCCGGGTCTGTGCGTTGCGCGGCACCATCTCCGGCCAACGCAGCTGGATGGAAACGCTGCGCAACGGTGCCCCGCAGCTTGACGAGGGGTCGGCGCGCGCGTCCCGGTCCTGCTCCCATATCCACACATCCTCTCTGGGCACCTCCAGCGCGACTCCACCAATGCGTCCCTGCAGCCGTGCGGCCTCTGGCTCTTTCCTGTCGGACCCGCACCCCACCAGCATCGCCGACATCGACAAGCACAGCAGCAGGCCGAACCGCAGCCGGCACACGCTTGCCAGCCACCTGCCAGCCACTGCAGGATCGCGCTCAGCGTTCACGCAGCGATTCCTGCGCGTGCTGCTGAAGAGGGCTGAGCAGATAGTCGATGACCCGCCGCCGCCCCGTCTTGATTTCTGCGGACAGGCTCATGCCAGCACTC
>NZ_JBHTRF010000244.1:0-1188 GCF_042796115.1 Kitasatospora sp. NPDC056446
GGATTTACCTGCCCCTCCCCCAGCAAGAAGCTCACCACCGCTTCAGGCATTACAGCGACGGCAAATTCTCCTGATCCTCAAGCGCGCTTGCTAGTCACCTCGGGCATGTCGACCTATGAGATGACGCCATTCACCATCAACGGTCGCAGGCTGTCTACTGCCGAAGTGGACGCTGATGACGGAAACGCCCCCTGCATCGGGCCACCGCAACTGGTAATGGGAGTCTGACGCAGACAGCATCAGTTCCGATCAGCTACAACCGCTCTTATGGGCACATCATGTCCTATGCGCACACCATGAAGCAGTTATCAAACAGGCTTACAGCACTGGTAGCCCTCTCCTGCCTTTGGGCTCCCGCTTGCTCATCAATGCCAAAGGACAACGAACTCAGTGCGCGCTCCCCAAGAGGAATTACAGTCACAGCTGATGGTCCGATTGCACGCAACTATCCGCAGACCAAGTGCCTTGACTTCCGGCGAAATCACAAGAGCATCGGATTTCTCTGTTTCTCCTCCAGCGAGCAGTTCATCACTGATTTCGGCATTGCAGCAACAGCGTCTCCTGATGCTCAGGAGCACTTGCAGGTAACCTCAGGCATGTCTACCCATGAACTGAAGCCGATCATCATCAACGGCCGCACGCTGTTTACTGCCGAAGTGGATTGTGACGACCGGGACGCGCCCCTGTATCGAGCCACCTCAACGTGTCATGTGGCATTCATGCCCGTGGCCAATGCCCACTTCTTCTATAGCAATTTCATTCTCAGCAATGAAGCGACTTCCACATCGGGGGTCGATGAACGGACGGTCATGGACATCTGGAAAAGCCTGGCCAGTGCCAGTGGCGGGCATGGATGAGCACTGACGCAAGACGCATTCGCAGACCCGGTCAATGTCTCTTGATCGCTTTCATGCTGACCATGGGCGGATGTGGCGGGTCGGCCCCCAATGCGACGTTCGAGACCTCTCCTGCACTATCCGACGCGGATCTGAAAGGTCTTTACCCGGGCACGCTGCTGAGGCAGGTGGTGTTCGAGGACATCGACGGCGCGGGCCTGCTGCTGATTTCGCGTAGCGAACAGACATCGCCGGCGCAGGAAGACAAGGAACCATTGGATCAGATCACCCTGCGTGCAGAGCTGTTCCGGCGTCCTAGCCTGGCGGCGCCCTGGACGTCACGCTGGATCCA
>NZ_JBHTRF010000245.1:0-1182 GCF_042796115.1 Kitasatospora sp. NPDC056446
AGCCTGCACCACCCGGCGCTGACGCGTGGGTCCGGGGCATGCTGGTCGCCGATGCAATGCCGCTGCAGCAGGTTCTGCAGGAGCTGGGGCGCTACCAGCACCGCTGGCTGCGCGTGGATCCGCGCGTCGCCGGCCTGCCGGTGTCCGGCGCATTCCCGCTGGACGACCTGCAACGCAGCCTGTCGATGCTTGCCGCCACCCACGCGCTGCGGATCGAGCAGGGGCTGTGGATCCACGTGTCGGCTGCGGGACATCGCGGCTGACACTTTTCCGAGCGTCGCGTGGCAGAGGGTATGAACCCCTCATTTTTCTCCCCATGACCGTGAACCTGCCCCGGCTTCGACTGAGCCTCCTCGCCACCGCGCTCGCCGCCACACCCGCGCTGGCTCAATCACCGCCCGATGAATCCCTGCACGTCCAGCGCAGCATTCTCTCGCTGGGCAGTGCACTGGGCGCGTTCGCCGCCGAGCATGGCGTGGCCCTGTCCTTCGACCCCGCGCTGACCCGTGGCCGCCAGGCTCCATCGATTGCCACAGGCCTGGACGTGGACGCAGGGTTCGACGCACTGCTCCACGGCAGCGGGCTGCGCGCGGTGCGCCGCGCCGATGGCAGCTACACCTTGCAGCGTGCGCAGGTGTCGGCAGGCGCACGACGCACCAGTACCCTGCACGTGCCGGGGCAGGACGCCGGCTCGACCTTCGGGGGCAGCCTGCAACTGGACCGCAGCTACGTCGCGGCGCAGGCCGCCGGCAACGGTGACATCACCCGGCTGCTGCGCATCCATCCCGCCGTGCAGTTCGACAATGCCGACCAGGGCAGCTTCAGCCCCGGCGAGATCCGCCCTGCGGAAATCAGCATCAATGGTGCGAAGTTCTATCAGAACGCGTTCATCGTCGATGGCATGAACTTCAACAACGACATCGACCCGGGTGCGGATCCGGAGGTATACCGGCTGTTCTCCGTTCCAGGCGGCTCGCAGGCGCTGGCACTGGACAGCAGCCTGCTGGAAGACATCACCGTGCATGACAGCAACGTTTCGGCCGCCTATGGTGGATTCAACGGCGGCGTTGTCGAAGCGAGCACCCGGCGACCATCACGCACCTTCAGCGGCCGCCTGTCCACCCAGTCCTCGCGATCTTCGTGGACACGCTACCACCTGGACTCCACCGTCGCAGACAGCTA
>NZ_JBHTRF010000246.1:0-1172 GCF_042796115.1 Kitasatospora sp. NPDC056446
GCCTTGGATATATCGCTCGTGTACAGGTGAAGGCTTCCGACAACGTGTGTGTAGGTCCCAACCTCCACTTTTAGGTGTCTTGCAGCAATCTCTTGAATCATGGTGAAAGCAAATACGTCGTGAGGCAATCCGATAAGTGCATCGTTGGATCTCATTGATGCGATCAAATCAAGTTTTTCATTTCGGAGAAGAAATTGCAGTGATATTGTGCAAGGAACTTCCTTTGAATTTCTAAGGTCGTCCTCTCTGAATATTTGAAGGACCGCTCGTCGGCTGGTGCTCTTCTTTTTAAGTAGTGAAAGTATTCTGTATATCTGGCGCGAACGAAAAAGGCGCTCCCCATAAGATCCTTTTATTGTCAAGCCGTCGACTGACTCATCCGAATATTTCTTGATATAGTAATAGATGAAATCAAGCCTATCGGACCCGGCGAGATACCAAAGAAGTTCGCCAAAGCTGCTGAATAGTCTCCCCTGGCGGATGCCTCTGCCGAGCCTGGCCCTTGGGTTCTTCAGAACCAGCATGGCTCCCGGTATTTCGAAAAATTCACCCCGGCTGGCCTGAACTATTCTTGTGCGAGGAAGGAGCAACTTCGACAACACAGCGTGCTGCATGTCGTCTATAGATTCCGAGCGTAAATACAAGGTCGCCTCCTTGCGTCGCTGCAACACCTATACGGGTCTGAACTAATGAAATGGAGATGGCAAGGTTCTATCATTCGTTGCCTATTAGTTCAAAGATGAGACCTTCGTCATCTTGATGCCGAGACAAAAACAGGTTTAGCCTCCGCAGCTGTCAGATTCCTCTCCACTGGTCTGGACCTTACTTCAAGCCTGAGCCGGGTGTCCACTCCCTAAAGCAGCGCTTGAAGATCGGCATTGTGCCTGTTCCTTAGAGTTGGCGATGGCCTAGAGTTGACAGGTGTTCTGCTCAATTCGAGGCGGAAGCTGTTGGCTCAAAAGTTTCATCTGCACATCAGACCTCCTGCGCACGTTAAGATCCTGACGGATTGGGTGTCCCAGCCGCGATGCACGCTTTGTATATGGTCTCGCTAAAGCCATTTTGCTGGGAAGATTTTTGAAAATCACGCCTACCTCCGCCTCACACAGGACGTCGGTCAGCCGCCTTCTGAAAAGGCACCATCTTTACATCCAATTTCCTAATCTCTGAGG
>NZ_JBHTRF010000247.1:0-1165 GCF_042796115.1 Kitasatospora sp. NPDC056446
GGCGCTCGACCTCGGTGTTCGCAGCGGGCACGTCCAGTCCGGTCGCGGCCTGTGCGGCCGAAGTGTCGAAGCAGTAGGTGGCCACGCTTTCCGCGTAGCGGGCGGGGTAGCGGCGCATGAAATCACACTGCAGGCCGGACAGGTCCTCGGTGGCGATCAGCTCGGGTTTCCAGGCGACCAGTCGCTGCAGCAAGGGCTCGAGCAGGGCCGGCTGGAAGGTCTTGGGCAGCCCGGACAAGTGGGTGCTGCCCAGTACCAGCACTTCGTTCGGGCGCCCGGCGGGCGGCCCCTTCAACTGGTCGGGATGGAAGGTCGGGCGATAGGGGGCATCGGCGGCCAGGGCGCCGGCGCTGCACAGGCCCAGGATCAGGAAGCTGGCCAAGCGTGTGAACATGCGATCTCCGTGTCAGTGAACGTCCTGCAGTCCGCTGCATGCTGGCCATTTTCATCTGCCTCGGAATCTCCCGTTGGTCATGCAAACCTTTTCGGCTTGAACTGCATCGGCGTTCGGGCGAGGCTGTGCTCAATGAAGGCAACGACGACCCATATCCCGCGTCCCAGCGACTGGACCATCGGCAGCCCGCGGCTGAGCCTTCGGCCCTTCACAACGGATGACGCAGGCGAGGCGTTCATCGCGATCACGCCGGGGCTGACCCGCTACATGGCGTTCGATCCGCCGGCATCGGAGCAGGCATTCGCCGTGGTCTGGCGCGCGTGGTTGCTCACCATCGCTGATGGTTCGGACTTCACATTCGTCATCCGCCGCCGCACGGACCACACCTTCCTTGGCTTGGCAGGCCTGCATCGCACCGGTGATGCGGAACCCGAGTTGGGCATCTGGATCGCTGAATCGATGCATGGGCAGGGCTATGGCCGCGAAGCCGTGTCGGCGGTGCTGGCGTCCGCGTCCCTGCGGCTGGACTGCGCCGCATTCCGTTACCCGGTAGCCGAGCAGAACGCGCCCAGCCGGCGCCTGGCGGAATCCCTCGGCGGTGTCCCCGTCGCGCGTGAACAAGCTGTGAAGTACATCGCGGTTGTCTACCGCATCCCCGCGATGGCGTCGCAAGTTGCGACGGACGTCGCGGAATCCCGCTAAAGCCGCCCGCCCCATCGCCGATATCCCCTCTGGATCCCGCTCCAGTCACCCGCTGCAGGACCCCAGGCC
>NZ_JBHTRF010000248.1:0-1157 GCF_042796115.1 Kitasatospora sp. NPDC056446
CTCCAGATTCTCGGCCATGAATCGAACGGACGAGATTGCGGCGTCGCTGAACACCCCGCCGCTGGCCTTGACCTTCAAGTTGAACCATGCAGTGGAAAGGCGATTCAGCTCTGCGCTCAGCCCTTTTGCAGCCTCCTCTGCTCCAGTGCCGGAGGCTTCCAGCGCCTTGATCATCGCCGGCAGGTACTTCTGGACGCTCAGGTCGCCGTCCTGCAGAAGCTTGTCGAAGGACTTGCCGGCAAGAGCAGTTCCTTCGTTCATCTTGGCAACCGCCTGGATGAAACGGGGCACGATGCCGGGGATGGCTTCGCCAAGCTGTTGCCGGAGCTCCTCGGCCTGGAACTTGCCCTTGCTGAAGGACTGCCCGAGCGCCGTGGTGGCTCTTCCCATCTGCTCACTGGTCAAGTGCATCACTGTCGCCGAGCGCGACAGTTGCCGGAACAGCTCCTGCTGATCCTTCATGGCTATGCCGTTCGCGGTGGCGGCCGCCGACATGCTGGTGAAGCTCTTGCCGGCCTCCTCCAGATTCAGGCCAAGGTCCTTCGCCGTCTGCGCGACGAAGCCGTAGGCCTTGTCTGCGGCTTGGGCCGACCCCGTAGCACCCATGAGGCCGTAGTGGATTTGCTGGATCGACTTCTGCGCATCCAAGAGTGCCAGCACGCCACTCTTGACCGCTTCGAAGCCTACGAAGCCAACCGCCGCCTTGTTGAGGTTCGCAATGGAAACCGCTGTCTGTGAGGCCTCCTTACGGATCAGGCCAAGCTGCTGCGTGGTGGTGCGAGCAGAATTCACCATCTCGGCGCGGTAAGCAGCGGTGTTCGCCCGCAGCTGTACGTCGATGGTTGCCGCGGTAGAAGTCATATCAGGATCCCATAAACAAGAAACCCGCCTTTCGGCGGGTCCTTAATCGGTTCAGAATTGTCGAGCAGGTGGCGTGATCACCTTGCATTGACCTGTCTGGATATAGCCCTTCTCAGGTTTTACCTGACCATTCTCCAGATACTTGTATTCATAAGTGACGCTCAGATCCACGCGATTGATTCTGGTGATCATAAGAAAAGTCTGGCTACCGTTCCTACCCCAATCATGGTAGTCGCGCCGCATATAGCGTACTTCCGTTGGGTCAAACGAAGCATCCGCGCTGAATGACCCACCCT
>NZ_JBHTRF010000249.1:0-1139 GCF_042796115.1 Kitasatospora sp. NPDC056446
CTAGTGTCCTGAGTCTTGAATTTCGTTCATAAATATAGACTGGGCCTATGGCGCGGACGGGTCGACCAAAGGTCGAGTTGGTGTTGTCGGACGACGAGCGGGCTGCCCTGGAGGGGTGGGTGCGTCGCCGGTCGACGCCGCAGGCCTGGGCTCTGCGGTGCCGGATCATCCTGGAGTGCGCGGGCGGCGCGTCGAACAAGGACGTCGCGGAGCGGCTGGGATCGACTCCGCACGCGGTCGGCCGGTGGCGGGCCAGGTTCGTCGAGCACCGGATCGCCGGCCTGGGCGACATGCCCAGGCCGGGAGGTCCCCGCACGGTGACCGACGAGCAGGTGGCCGACCTGGTCGCCAAGACCCTGGAACGCACCCCGAAGGACGCCACGCACTGGTCGACCCGGTCGATGGCCAGGGAGACCGGCCTGTCGCAGTCCACCGTGTCACGGGTCTGGCGCGCGTTCGGACTTCAGCCGCACCGCGCCGAGACCTTCAAGCTGTCCACCGACCCGTACTTCGTGGACAAGGTCCACGACGTGGTCGGCCTCTACCTCGACCCGCCCGAGCGGGCCCTGGTGTTCTGCGTGGACGAGAAATCCCAGATCCAGGCGCTCGACCGGTCCCAGCCGGTCCTTCCGATGATGCCGGGCGTGCCGCAGCGGATGACCGCCGACTACGTCCGCCACGGCACCACCACCCTGTTCGCCGCACTCGAGGTCGCCACCGGCAAGGTCATCGGCTCACTGCACCGCCGCCACCGGGCCGAGGAGTTCAAGAAGTTCCTCCTGCGGCTGGACAAGGAGGTCCCCGACGGGCTGGACGTTCACCTGGTGCTGGACAACTACGCCACCCACAAGACGCCGGCGATCAAGACCTGGCTGGTGACGCATCCCCGGTTCCACCTGCACTTCACCCCGACCGGTTCGTCATGGCTGAACCTGGTCGAGCGCTGGTTCGCCGAGCTGACGAACAAGCAGATACGGCGAGGCGTCCACAAGTCCGTCCAGGCTCTTGAAGCCGACATCAAGGACTGGATCGCCACCTGGAACACCGACCCGAAGCCCTACGTGTGGACCAAGACCGCCGACGAGATCCTCGAACGCCTCGCCGGATATCTGAAGCGAATTCCCGACTCAGGACACTAG
>NZ_JBHTRF010000250.1:0-1131 GCF_042796115.1 Kitasatospora sp. NPDC056446
AGACAGGCGGCCCGGAGACGTGCGCCGTCGCCGTCGGAATCGGATGAGCGTCGCCGCCAGCTCGGGGAGCGCGCGAACGACGGCGACGACGTCGCGGCGGTCGGCGCGAACGATCGCGGTGACGCAGACGAGCGCCGCGCAGAGCACGGCCAGGCCGACGAGGAACAGCGGGATCAGCAGCGGGTCAATCGTGGGCATCGAGGGGCCTCCGGTGAGTTGGGATCGTCACGATGGAGGGCGCGGGGGTTAGCCCCGCAACTCCCCTCCACCCCTTCGTGGGCCCGGGGCGGATCGGACAGGACCGGACCGGCCGCGCCGTGCTGCTCGTGCTCCTGGTGCTCGTCGTCGTACGTCATGTCGGAGACGTACGGCGGGTGTCGGTGACGTACGCGGCGACGGCGGCCGGGGTCGAGGAGGGGAAGCCGCGGGAATGTGCCGGCGCTTTCGTCGTCGTGCTCCTGGTGCTCGTCGTCGTGCAGCTGCTCGACGGCGGCGCGGGGGAGCCGAGCGCAGCGGCCACACGATCCCCGCCCGGTCACCCGGCGCGCTCAGCAGAGGGTCAGGGCGGGGATGTCCGAGCACTCACCACGGCCCACGGGCGGTGCGACCTGCGGTGGTGAGTGGCGAGTCGCCGGACGGCTCCAACCCTCTGCGCAACGTCCGCTGCGACGTCGTGCGCAACGCCCGTCTCGCCCCCCGCTACAACGCTGCGCGGCGTTCGTTGAGGCGCGGCGATTCGGGCCGTCGGGTCGTGATGCAAGGGTGTGGGGATGAGCGAGGAGATCGAGGGAGCCGAGGAGCGCACGCTGTGCGCCTGGTGCGGGACGGAGTTCCGGCAGTCCGGTGTCGGCCGGACGCGGGCCTACTGCCGCCGGAGCTGCCGTCAGCGGGCGTACGAGGACCGCAAGACGGCGGCCGCGACCCGCGAAGCGGTGGTCGTGGCGGTCGCCGCTGTGATGGCTCGCGGCCAGCAGCGTGCCGTTACGTCACGGGACACGAGCGGAGCAGCCGACCGGTCGTCACGTGACGAAACGGCTCCGGCCCGTGGACAGGTGGTGCGGCCGGGGACGCTAAGCGGGCGTCGGCCGTTGCTGCCTCCGCCGCCGGGTGTCCGGCGCCCGGAGCCGACGC
>NZ_JBHTRF010000251.1:0-1125 GCF_042796115.1 Kitasatospora sp. NPDC056446
GGCCCCATCGCTGGCGCTCGCACCTTGGCGCAACGCACTCTCGATCTCGCCGCACTGCTCGGCCAGCGCCTGCTCGCCCATCATCTGCAAGGCCCCCTTGAATCCGTGCACACGCTCCAGAAGCGCTGCAGTGTCCCCGTTGGCGCGTGCATCGAGGATGGCCTGAAGATCCTGGTCGCCAGTATCAACAAAAATCCGGCGGATGCCTGCGGGAATGTCGCGAGGCACCGGCACCGCAGCGGGCCCCGCCCCCCGCTGCTGGCCGCGTACGTGGTCCGCTGGAGCGTTGGTGCGGGCCAGGGCAACCTCAAGCCGGTCCAGGTTGAAAGGCTTCAGCAACAGATCATCGATGCCGGCAGCAAGGCAGCGCTCGCGTTCACTGGCCAGCGCCGTGGCGGTGATCGCCAGGATCGGCAGCGACTGGCCGCGCTGACGCAGGTCACGGGCCAGGGCATAGCCATCCATCACCGGCATGTTGATGTCGGTCAGCACCGCACGGTAGTGACCGTCCTTCCACAGTTCCAACGCCTCCGCACCATTGCCGGCAGCGTCCACGGCGAAACCGATCTCCTCCAGTTGCTGCTGGATCAGCTCGCGGTTCACCGCGTTGTCCTCCACAAGCAGTACGCGCCCGCGGGCGGCCGTTGCTCGTACAGGCTTCACCACCGCCACGTGGCCCCCCGCTCTTTCGCCGGGTGCCAGTGCCTCAAGCACGGCCTCGCTGACGTAGCTGCTGACTTCGATGCGGTCGCCGCGGGTTTCCGCACTGAGCGGGCCCTGTGCATGGGCATGCACGGTGCGCGCGTAGCCCTGCATCAGCTGCTGCTCTTCGTCGATGCTCCATGCGCGGTGGTCGCCCACGATCAGCAGCGCATCGCCGCCCTCGTCGTCGCTCTGCGGGCGGTCGAACACGGTGGCGGTCGCCCCCCACGCGACCAGCAGGCGCTCCATCTCGGCGCGCCATTCCGGCGTGCTCGACAAGACGGTCACCCGCCGGCCGAGCAGCGGTTGCGTGGGCGGCGGCTGCAACGCCTGTACCTGCATCGGCAGCAGCAGGGTGAAGCTGCTGCCAACCCCTTCGGTGCTTTCCACCGACACCTGCCCGCCCATCGCCTGGGCGATCTG
>NZ_JBHTRF010000252.1:0-1112 GCF_042796115.1 Kitasatospora sp. NPDC056446
CTGCAGATGCGGGTGGAGGCCACTGGCCGACTGGCCGGAATCCGTGTACTGGAGTCCAGCGGCCATCCCCAGCTTGCCGAGGCGGCGATGGCCGCTGCCAGGGACTGGTGCTATCTGCCCGCACACCGCGACGGCCGCGACACCGGCGGCGATGTGGAGGCATGGTTCCACTTCAACGTCGTGACCTGGCCGCAGAGCGGCAAAGCGCCACAGGCAGAGGCGTCTGCGCCTCGGCCTCCACCTCGTTGATGCCGCGCCTGGCCAGCGGCCACAGGCCATGCCTTTCGTACTTATTGCATGGATCCTGCCCGATTCCGAGGTGAGGCTGGCAGTCCTTCCAACGGGACGTTCCAATGCGGATTCCGTGCCTCCTGCTCCTGCTCTTCATCCCCTTTGCTTCACATGCAACGCCGACCGGAAAGCTCAGCCCTGAGCAGGCGTTCGACCTGTTTGCCAGGGCACTGCTTGAAAGTGATGCTGAGGCGGGCGACACCCTCCACCGTGCCATGCACGCTGCCCAGCATGGCGACGCCCCGCTCGCAGTCAAGGCTGCGCGCCTCGTGCCAGAAATGGTTGAGGCGCTTGCGAAGGGCGAGATCGACGACGACATCCCGCCCGAGTTCGCCGCGCCGCTCGGCGAAGTGATCAGGTCGACGTACCTGCGCAGCCACTGCCGTGCGACGTCGGCAGTGCCTGTCAATGAAAGCGCGCAGGGCCTCCAGCAGGTGACGTTGTCATTCCGCTGCCAGGTTCCGGACTGGGACGCGGCGGCACCTCCGTTGACCGACGAAGTCATCAGCAGAATGAGGGCCGACGCATCATTCGCCTATGGGCTGATTACAACCACCGTGCCAACGCTGCCCCGACGCTCGATTACCGATACCGTCACTCTCACGGCTGATGCAAACGGCAACTACTTTTTCGTCGATGGGCAAGCGCTGCTTACTCCGCTGATCCAGTCCACGATGCCGATGCTGTTGCTGGCCGGTCACACCCGATCGCAGGGTCAGCCATGACAGCCGCCCGGACCGCTGATGTCAGCCAACAGGATCAGGCCAGCGCACCCAACACGCACGTCGCCCTGCCTGTTGCCAGGGCAATCATGCGAACAC
>NZ_JBHTRF010000253.1:0-1104 GCF_042796115.1 Kitasatospora sp. NPDC056446
CTAGGGCGCGTATTTGGTTGTGATCAATGGACGGTGCTGGTGAGGTCCTTGATCCAGATCATCGCGCCGCGAAGGTGGAGGCCGGCGAGGTAGCTCGCAGGGGTTTTGTCGCAGCGGGTGGCGATGCCTCGCCAGGCCTTGAGCTTGTTGATCAGGCGCTCGACGGCGTTGCGTTCCTTGTAGAGGTCGGCGTCGTGGCCGACGGGCCGCCCGCCCCTGCTGCCCTTCTTCTTCCGGTGGGCGGCCTGGTCCCGCTTCTCCGGGATGACGGCTTTGATACGGCGTTTGCGCAGGTGGGCGCGGTTGCCGCGGGACGAGTAGGCTTTGTCCCCGGCGACCGCGTCGGGTCGGGTGCGAGGTCGGCCGACGGGCCCGCGGACGCGGACTTTCTTCAGCACGGGGATGAACTGCGGGCTGTCGGCCGCCTGCCCCTCGGTCAGGATGAACGCCAACGGACGGCACTTGCGGTCACCTGCGACGTGGACCTTGCTGGTCTGCCCGCCCCTGGAGCGTCCGAGCAGGGCTTCCTTCAGGCGGAGTTTGCGCCGGCGTCGGATGCGTCGCCGTTCTTCCCGTTCTGCGTCGTCGACGGCTTCCTGCCCGGCTTGTCCCTCCGAGCCGCCCCCTTTTGCCGGGTGTTCTCCGCTTCGTCGGCGGCCTTCTCCAGGGCGGTCAGCGTGTCGGGGTCGAGGTGCATCCCAGCGGCGTCGTGGTGGGCCCGGACAGTCGTGGAGTCCACGCTGACCAGGGACAGGTCCACGTCGCCGCGCTTCGCGGCCTCGGCGATCACGCCTTCCAGCAACGCCTCGAAGACGCCGGCGTCACGCCACTGACGAAAGCGGTTCGAGACGGTCGACCAGGCACCGAACTCGCGCGGCATCTCCCGCCACTGCGCGCTCGTCCTGAAACGCCAGATCACACCCTCAAACTGCTGCCGCAGCCGCTCGGGGTACGGGCCGTACTCGCCGATCGGCAAGTACGGCCCGATGAACTCCCACTCGGCATCCGATAGTTGCGCTCGCGTCACGCAACATGGTCTACCGGATCAGGGCCTGCCCACGCAGGCGAATCACGCAAATTGATCACAACCAAATACGGGCCCTA
>NZ_JBHTRF010000254.1:0-1100 GCF_042796115.1 Kitasatospora sp. NPDC056446
CATTAGCACTAACACCAACACTAGACCTAGAAGAACAGCAAGAGCAAAAGCATGTGCAGCCGGTGGCCGCACGCTGCCGCTTCGCTGACTTCTGGGCTGCTTACCCGAACAAGAAGGGCAAGCAGGAGGCTGAGAAGACCTGGAGGCGCCGGAAGCTGGATGCCCGCTGCGATGAGCTGATTGCCCATGTCCGGCTCATGGAAGCCAACGACGACGGCTGGCGGCGCGGCTACGTGCCGATGGGGTCGACCTACCTCAACCAAGCCCGGTGGGAGGACGTGCCGCAGGAATCGGCAAGGGCAGGGCCTCAAACGGTCCAGCTTGGGCGACAGATGCCCAAACAGGTTCAAGGGTTAATGGCATTGGAGGACTTCGGAAATGGCGGACTGGATCAAACGGGAAATTGCGGAGGGCCTCAAGAGGCTCATGTGCTTGGGCCTGGAACGGACTCCGGCAGCGGAGGTTATCCAGTTGACCGCCGCCGTCTGGTTGGAGGCCATCACTGAGGGCCGTGAGTTCGACCAGCAGCTGGATGCTCCGCGCTTCCGTCGCGCCTTCGCCGTGCTGTGTCGGGACTGCCGTCAGTGGCCGTTGCCGTCCTCGCTGCTGGAGGCTATGCCGCCCCGCGAGCAACTGGCAATCACGAAACAGCCGATCAAGGCCAACCCGGAGCGAGCCGAGCAGGCCGCGCGTGAGCTGGCAAGTGTCTTGGGGATCCATCGATGAGCAAAGCATCAACCGTCCGCCTCCTGCACGCCGAGCGCTGCAGCGTGGCCGAGATCGCCGCAGTCGTGGGCTGGAAGCTGTGCGACGTGCGCTGGTTCATCCGTACCTGGATTGGGGGTGAGAAGTGAGCAAGTTCTTCGTGGGGCAGAGGGTGCGGATTCTTTACTCAAATAACTAGCCGGAGCTGGCTGGCGGTGAAGGCAGAATTGTTCGGTTCTTAGCGCCTAGAGCCATAGATGACTTTAGAGGTGAGGTTGAAGTTTCCCCGGACGCTTGGGGTAGCTCATCAGCACCTCACCCCGGATTGCGTGACGGCGCTTGGTTCTTTCCCAGCACGTCCCAGCTTGAACCCATCCTCCCCGAAGGCTCAGCCC
>NZ_JBHTRF010000255.1:0-1089 GCF_042796115.1 Kitasatospora sp. NPDC056446
GCACACCAGAGGATTGGCCGCGTTGCAGGTGAACGCACCGGCGTTGCTGACACTGGCGAAATCCAGGCCGGTGCCCAGGGTATCGGTCAGCGTCAGCACGTCGCGGGTGTTGCCATCGGCCACGGTGACATCGACGGTGTAGCTCACCGTCGTGCCCACCGCGACCGGGCCGGCCGTGTTGGAGCGCTTGGCATAGCCCACACGCGTCACCGGCACGGTCACATCGCTGCGCGTGCAGTGGTCGGCATCGGTGCAGCTGGCGCCCGGTGCGGGCGCATTGCCGCTGTTGAAGGGGTCGTAGCCACCGCCGACACTGGCGTGATTGGTCAGAACGCCGGTCGCCGCTGCAGTGACGGTCACCGGCAGGGTGAACACCGAACTGGACCCGGCGCTGCCTGCCGCTGCAAGGACCTGAGTGCTGGTGCAGGTGACGTCCTGGCCGCTGGCGGTGCAGCTCCAGTTGCCACTGACATGCGTGCCGCTCCAGTTCGGCGCGATACCGGCCGGCAGCTGGTCACGCACGGTGATCGTGCCCGCCGCCACATTCGGCGGATTGCCGGTGGGCACGTCGCTGGTGTTGCTCACCGTCAGCGTGTACTCGGTGCCGGCCTGGCCATAGTTCCAGACGCCGCCGGTGGCATTATTGCTCTTCACCACCTTCAGCGACGGCGCGGTGATGGTGATCCGGTGGTCCTCAACCTCGCCGTCGTCGGCCACGCCGGTCGGGTTCTGGATCTGGACCGCGTTGGTGGAGTAGCGCAGGCGCACGTAACTGGTACCCGCCAGTACCTGGGCGGGCACGGTCCAGGTCAGGTTCGCCTGGCCACCACTACAGGCCGCGATACCGCTGCGCTCGTTGGCATCGAACACGCCATTGCGGTTGAAGTCGATCCAGCCGGCCACGCTGCCATTGCCCACGCAGGCGACCGGTTGGTTGATCTGGGTACCGGCCTGCATCACCGTCAGGCGGTAGCTGGTCGGCCAGGCATCCTCTTCGCGGCTTCCCACCTGCGGGAAGTTGTCATCGCCCAGCGCATCCAGGCTGTAGCTGCTGCGCTGCTCGGTATCCGGGCCGAGGCTGCCGAGGAA
>NZ_JBHTRF010000256.1:0-1079 GCF_042796115.1 Kitasatospora sp. NPDC056446
CTAGGGCCTGTGTGATGTCGTGATCAATCTTCGGGTTCTGCCCCGCCCCGGGGCAGAACCGGGTAGGACTGTTGGTTGTGACGCGCAGGCAACTCACCGACGAGCAGTGGAGTTTGATCGAGCCCTATCTGCCAATCGGCAGGTTCGGGCCCTACCCCGAGCGGCTTCGTGACCAGTTCGAGGGGGTGATCTGGCGGTTCCGTTCCAGCGCTCAGTGGCGGGAGATGCCGGAGGAGTTCGGTCCCTGGTCCACGGTCTTCGGCCGGTTCCGGGTCTGGCGGGACGCCGGCGTGTTCAGCGCGCTGCTCGAAGGCCTGATCGCCGAGGCCGCCCGCGAGGGGAAGACGGACCTGTCGCTGGTCAGCGTCGACTCCACGAGCGTGCGTGCCCACCAGGACGCCGCCGGGATGCCCGTCGACGAGGACCTCATGCAGGCCCTGGAGGAGGCCGCGCGCGAGCAGGAGACAGCCCGGCAAAAAGGGGCGAGTCGCAGGAACAGAACGGACACGACGAGCGCGGACGCATCCGACGGCGACGCAAGCTCCGTCTGAAGCAGGCCCGGCTCGGCAGGTCACGGGGCGGGCTGACCAGCAAGGTCCATCTCGCCG
The DNA here is from genome assembly GCF_042796115.1 of Kitasatospora sp. NPDC056446. Lineage (NCBI taxonomy): Bacteria > Bacillati > Actinomycetota > Actinomycetes > Kitasatosporales > Streptomycetaceae > Kitasatospora > Kitasatospora sp. NPDC056446. Next base: position 609 of record NZ_JBHTRF010000256.1, read on the forward strand.
CCGACTGCCGGTGCCGTCCGCTGGCGCTCGTCCTGACCGCCGGGCAGGCCGGAGACAGCCCGCAGTTCGTCCCCGTCCTCGCCGGGGTGCGCGTGCGCCTGCCCGTCGGCCGGCCCCGCACCCGGCCCGGCTCGGTCGCCGCAGACAAGGCCTACTCGTCCCGCGCCAACCGCGCCTACCTGCGCAGACGCGGCATCAAGGCCGTCATCCCGGAGAAGCGGGACCAGGCTGCCAGCCGGAAACGAAAGGGCAGCAGGGGCGGCCGACCCGTCGGCCACGACACCGAGCTCTACAAAGAGCGGAACACTGTCGAGCGCCTGATCAACCGGCTGAAGGCCTGGCGGGGCATCGCCACCCGGTTCGACAAGAAGCCCGAGAGCTACCTCGCGGGCCTTCATCTTCGCGCCTCAATGATCTGGATAGACGACCTCGTACGACCGCCCAACTGATCACAACATCACACAGGCCCTA
>NZ_JBHTRF010000257.1:0-1075 GCF_042796115.1 Kitasatospora sp. NPDC056446
GCGATCTCTCTTGGTGAAGGAACGAGAGTTCCTGCTGGATCAGTTCAATCTGCTTTAGTTCGGCCGGAGAAGTCGTGTCCCTCATCTCATGGGCTTCAGATTGAAGCTCGTTCAGGAGCTTGAGTATCGACTGGCTCTTCTCTCGGAGCCTTTCGTACTCAGAGATCCGGTTGTCCATCAAGTACGAGAAGGAGTTGTCGAAAAAGCTCCTTTCCAGTCTGTCAGAGATCTCTGAGTTCAGAGATCGCCCAGCGCTCTTGGCGGCGTCTTCTAGCCGCTGTCGGAGTTCGCCATCGACCCGGAGTGGGTAGGGCTTTGTTTGGTGGCGGTCGTTCATGGCCGGGATTGTGGGCGGCAAACTGATTCATCGCAAAGAGTCCACTTGACATCCACAAATCATGTGGATTCTAATAGATCCACGGCCGGGTGGTCCGGTCGGTAGGAGGATCTATGCAGGACCAGGACGAAAAAGGGCTGGGGCGGCAGGCTCCCTTCCCGATTCGATTTCACCCGGGCGTAAAGGAAGCCGCAGATAAGCGGCGCCGGGAGCAAGACCGGTCGTTGAACTGGGTCATCAATGACCTGTTGAAGCAGGCCCTCGGCATGAAGGAGGCCGCATGAGCCAGATCGTCCACTTGGCGTTCCAGGGTAGGGATGTGGCGTTCAAGGATGACGGCTGGTTCTGTGCAACGTCTGCTGCCGAACATTTCGGCAAGCGGCTGCAGAACTACTTGGACAACTCTGAGACGAAGGAATACGTCACCCAGCTGGCTCTTGCGCTAAATCACTCCAAAGAGAGTGATTTGATTCGTGCCAGCCGGGGCAGGGGCGGCGGAACATGGTTCCATCCGAAGCTGGCTGTTCACTTCGCTCGCTGGCTGAGCATTGAGTTCGCTGTGTGGTGCGACATCCAGATTGACAACATCATCCACAGCGGGATCGATCAAAGGCTTGCTCGGGATGAGACGGCCAGCACTCACAAGATGATGTGCCACATGCTCCAGGCAGTTCGTCTTGCGGATGGGAAGGACACATCCGGGTTCCACTACGTGAATGAATCGAAGCTTGTTAACTG
>NZ_JBHTRF010000258.1:0-1070 GCF_042796115.1 Kitasatospora sp. NPDC056446
GCATTGTAATCACCTCGAACCGAGAGTGCAACACTCTTTCACGCAGCCCTGCAGGCAGCTTCCCGCTCGCGTTACCAGCAGTCGGACAGTGTTGCCTGCGACGTCTTCACGTTGGCCTGATTGAGCGTCAGGTCGCCACATTTGTCCTTGGTCTGCGCATTGGCCGCTGCTGCCGTGAACGTGAACGTCGACTGCCCGGTCTCCATGGACAGGGTGTAGGCCGCGGTGCCGCCCTCGCGTGGCGAGTTGATGGAATCAGCTCCGCCGGGGAAGGTGAAGCCCACATAGGTGTTGTTGATGGTGTGGTAGCGCTCGGCCAGCTGCGCGTACTCCACCAGATCGGCCTTGGCCTGCGCGCGCCGCGACTTGAGAACATGCGCGCTGTAGTTCGGATAGGCGATCGCAGCAAGGATCGCCACGACCGCCACCACGATCATCAGTTCGATCAGGCTGAAACCGCGGGCCACGCGGCCCGCCATCCACGGTGTACGCATTGCGGTGGCTCCTGGTGCCTGCAAAGAAGGAACGTCGATCACTGGATCTGCCTCCACGACTGGCGACCGCAGGGGTACGGCAGGTACATCGGCTCCGCGCCAGCCACCGAAATCTGCATCATGCAGGCATCGCCCGGGGGTTTCGGCGGCGGACTGCCAGGCTTGCCCGGGTCCGGCGGCGCCAGCCGTGGCACCACCGAAGTGGTGACATCCCGCACCGGCGCGTTGCCGCCCGTACTCAAGGGCACGCCAGCCGTGCCTGCGCCGGGCGACGCGCCATCAGGAGCACCAAAGCGCACCTGTGACATCGCCGCCTCGCCACTGCTGGCCTGCAGGCCGAACACCCAGTTCGCACCATCCACCGAACAGCCCTGGGACTCTGAAGGAATGTAGGTCGGCATGAACACCACACCCGAAACAATGCGCGGATTACCCACCGCACGCTCCTTGCCTGACAGCGTCACAGTCCAGCCACGGCTCTGCGCCGGAACAGTCCCTGGCGAAAGGGTGCGCATGCCATTGTCGAACTGTGCCGTGAACGGACGCAGGTTGGCTGAGGTCAGCGTCGTTCCGGGC
>NZ_JBHTRF010000259.1:0-1069 GCF_042796115.1 Kitasatospora sp. NPDC056446
GCCTGGCCCCGCGCCTGGTGGCCAAGCAGGCCTCGCTGGACCTGGTGGGCGACGAGTCGGCGGTGGGCATGTCGGCGAAGGAATTCGCCGAGATCTTCGGCATGACCGAAGAGAGCTTCTGCGCGATCACCGACTACTGCTATGGCGGCGGCGAACTGATCGAGAAGACGATCTATGGCTCGAAGCTCGGCACTCCACTGTGGAGCGTGCTGCGCACCGGCAAGGGCGACCTGCAGCTGCTGGCCGGCCGCGACGTGCGGATGATGTCGGGCTTCGGTGTGTACACCGCTGGCGCCCCGACATCGCTCGGCAACGGGCGCGATGCAGTGTTCAATCCGGGCCGGGCGCCGGCACCGGGGCTGTCCACCGTGCTTGGGCCGACCGATGCGGACGGGCGCTATGCAGCCGCCTTGGGGGCATGGCAGGCCTGGTATCCGGACCACGGCGGAAACCTGACCGTTTCCGCGGGCCGCGACATCCGTGGCGACCTGTGGGACAGCGCCGGCCAGGTCGGATTCGATGTCACTCCGCGCAGCCAGACTGAAGGCGCGGGCTTTGCCCCCAGCGCGGTGGGCAACTGGCTGTGGCGACAGGGCAGCCCGGGCGTGGCCGGGGCGCAGCCCACGGCGACCAGCTGGTGGGTGAACTTCGGCAGCTACACCAGCCTGCCGACGCTGACCGGTGCGCGCATGGTGGGCTTCATGGGCTTCGGCACGCTGGGTGGCGGCAACCTCACCCTCGAGGCCGGCCGTGACGCGGGCGTGGCCACCGGAACCGTGGTCAATTCACTGGCACGCCATTCGTCCGGCGTGGTGGCAGCGGTGGGCTCGACCGGGCGCGTCGAGGCCGACGGTACGCTGCACCTGACCGGTGGCGGCGACCTGGCGGTGCGCCTGGGTGGCGCGCTGAATCCGAACCTTGCACTGGCAACCAGCGATCCATCGTTGAACCAGCCCAACCTGCCGCTCAGTGGTGCGCTGGTCAACCTGCGCGGGCGCATGCAGCTGGACGCGGCACGCATCGGTGGCATGGTCACCAATGTGGCGCACTACGTGGCGCCGTACAGCGG
>NZ_JBHTRF010000260.1:0-1059 GCF_042796115.1 Kitasatospora sp. NPDC056446
CGGATGCGGCGCCCGGCCAGGTCGATGCGGGCGTTGCTGCCCAGCACCACGTCGCCGTCCGCCCTGGCCTGCAGGCGGCCCGAGGCCAGCGCCACGACGGAGTCGATCAGGATATTGCGTGCCTGCAGCCCCAGTTCGGCGCCCAGCGCTTCGTGCCCCTGGGTCTGGCAGGCGCCGCTGATGCGCAGATCACCCCCGCTGCGTACCTGCAGGGTGCTTCCCGCCGCGCCGGTCAGCAGCGGTGCCTGGATGTCCAGTGCGCCGCCGCTGTACTGCCAACCCGTGCCGGCCTGGTAGGCGCCCTGGGCCTGGTAGACATCCAGCGTGCCCTTGCCGGCGAACTGCACCTGCTGCGTGGCCCGCAGCGAGACGCCGTCGAAACCGAGCACCTGGCGGTTGGCCGGCACTTCCGAACTGGGGCGTGTATAGGGCGCGCGTCCGAGGATCAGCGAGCGGGTGTTGAGCTCGAGCTGTCCATGGCCGAGCCGATCGACCATCGCCGCGCCCGGCGCCTGCGGGGTACCGTCGGTCAGCACCGTCGATACCGCCTGTGTGCCATCCCATACCAGCGTGTCGGCATAGATGCGGGCCTGGTCACCGGCCTTGCCGTAGCCATGGATCGCCGGCGCCCCCAGCACCAGCTCGCGCAGGCTGCTGTTGCCGGTGGCCGGATTGCGGGTGTCCAGGTCCACGCTGCCGAATACGTTGATCGCGTCGCGTGCGGACAGGCTCAGTGTCTCCAGCGCGGGCGTGCCAAGCGCGGTATTGCCCCGCAGCAGCTGCTGCAGGGTCTGCTGGTTCAGCGCCAGCCCCTGCGGCAGGGCACCCTGTGCAGCCATCGCCTGCAACGATGCAGCATCACCGAGGTTGATGGCGGTCATCGACAGGCCCAACCGGCGCGTGCCATAGCTGACATTGTCGCGCAGCTGGAACCCGCCCTCGGTACTGACATTGATGCTGCCCTCGGACAGCAACCGGGTCTGCCCGGTGCAGCTGTCGCTGCGGCAGGCGCCCACATCGATCGCCACCCGGGCGGCCGCGCCGCCCGACAGCAGGTTC
>NZ_JBHTRF010000261.1:0-1046 GCF_042796115.1 Kitasatospora sp. NPDC056446
GGCAGGCCGTCTACACCGAGCGAAGCGGCAAGAAGGTGACCGTCGCCTCCAAGACCGTCGACGCCCGGATCACCACGGCCGACGACAAGGCCGCGCTCGGTCTCACGGAGGACGCTGCCGTCGTCGTCATGCGGAGCATCTACGTCAGCGAGGACCGCGTGATCGGCGTCGGCGAGGGCGTCTACGCACCTGGACGCCAGGTAGCCCTAGCCTGATCACCGCACGACGAAGGCCCGCCCCACGCGAATTGGGGCGGGCCTTCCTGCATTCCAGCGTGCCTCACCGGAAGTTCGGAGACACGCCATCTGCCCGTAATCCTCCGTGGCCTGGAGCGCTGGCGACTGCGGACCGGCCGGGCTGGAAACGACGGCAGCGGCGAGAGGGGTGGGGTCGCGGGGCGTCTCACGGCCGTCTGCGGGGCTCGTACGGGGCTGGCCGCCGTACCCCCGCCGTCATCCCTGATGGAGCGTGAGGCGTCCACCCCGGCCCGGGAATGGGCTGGCGGGGGGCTCCTGCTGCCGCGATCCGCTGCAGCCCGGTGTTGGGCGCGTACCGCTTCGGGCCCAGTCTCGTCGTGGCTGAACTCTCGGTCGACCAAGGGGACCGGTACCGCCCGGTGCCTCCCGGACCGGCGGGCATTGTCGACAGGAACGGGCAGAACTGGCCCCACCCCCGGCGGTCAGGTGCGGGGGAGCTCCTGGCCGTCGGTGCCGATCCCGTACCGGGCGAGCCGGTCGGCCATGTCGTCCTCCCACAGCGGCGGGTTCGTCACCGTGGCCGGCGGAGTGGTCGCCGCGGCTTCGACGACCGGCGCGGCCGCGACGGCGGCGGCCTCCTGGTCCCGTTGCCACTTCATCTTCACGCCCAGGCGGCGGGCCTCGAACGCCCGCTGACGGTGCGACCGCTTGCAGTACCGGCGCGGGGACCAGGAGCCGAGCTGGCTCACCGGTTCCCCGCACCACTCGCACGACAGGTACTCGGCCCCGGCCACGCGTTGCGTCGGGAGGTCATCGCTCATCCGGCGACCATAGCCGTCACAGTGACGG
>NZ_JBHTRF010000262.1:0-1039 GCF_042796115.1 Kitasatospora sp. NPDC056446
AGTCGGCGGCAGTGAACATGTTCGCGCACCGTCTGAGCGACCGCATGGGCGCAGTGGCAATGAGCGAGGAACGTGCTGCCTGGGCGCGCGTGGCCCGCAGCAATTCCGATTTCACTGCGGTGGGCGGGCAGCTGTCGGTGGATGGAAATACGTCCGTGATGCAGATCGGCACGGATGTGTGGCGGCGCGGCAATGCCGCACTGGGTGTGATGCTGGGCAGTGGCCGTGCGGACAATACGGTGGTTTCTGACCTGACCGGTTACAGCGCCAAGGGCCGCGTGCGCGGCACGGCGGTGGGCGTGTACGGCACCTGGCTTCAGCAGGCCGATGGCAGCGAAGGCGCGTACGTGGATGCACAGCTGCAGTACGGGCGTTTCAGCAACCGCGTGCAGGGCGTTGCGCTGGACCAGGAAAGTTACGATTCGCGCATGCGCAGCGGCTCGCTGGAGGCGGGTTACACCCTCAACGTTTGGCAGGGCGCGTCCAGCAATGTGTATGTGCAGCCGCAGATGCAGCTGACTTATACCGACTACAGCGCCGACCGACACGTGGAAAGCAACGGCACGGTGGTTGATGGCGCAGAGGCAGGCGGGCTGGCCGGACGCGTGGGTGTGCGCGCGTTCGGCCAGCACGCAGGCATGGGCACGCTGGTGCAGCCGTACCTGGGCGTGAACTGGCTGCGCAGCAGTGGCCGCAATGCCATCGACTTCCGCGGTGAAACGCTGCGGGCCGACCTGCCGCGCAACCGCTATGAGGTGCAGGCCGGTGCCGAGTTGAAGATCAGCCAGCGCCTGGGGGCGTGGGGTGGCCTGAGTGTGCAGCGCGGTGACCACGGCTACCGCGATGTGGGCGGGCAGGTGGGTGTGCGCCTGGCCTGGTAAGTGAGCGGGTTGGGGTCAGATCCCGTTGCGGATGCAATGGGCTCTGGCCCCACCACGCGCGCTCGGCTGCGCTTCGTAGAGTCGTGGGGGGGGGGGAGGAGCCCGCCAACAAAGGCCCACCGAGCCACAAAACCGGGGGGGCAAGCGGGGTGGGTTTA
>NZ_JBHTRF010000263.1:0-1030 GCF_042796115.1 Kitasatospora sp. NPDC056446
GTCAATTCCTTTGAGTTTCAGTCTTGCGACCGTACTCCCCAGGCGGAGTGCTTAATGCGTTAGCTGCAGCACTAAGGGGCGGAAACCCCCTAACACTTAGCACTCATCGTTTACGGCGTGGACTACCAGGGTATCTAATCCTGTTCGCTCCCCACGCTTTCGCTCCTCAGCGTCAGTTACAGACCAGAGAGTCGCCTTCGCCACTGGTGTTCCTCCACATCTCTACGCATTTCACCGCTACACGTGGAATTCCACTTTCCTCTTCTGCACTCAAGTTTCCCAGTTTCCAATGACCCTCCACGGTTGAGCCGTGGGCTTTCACATCAGACTTAAGAAACCACCTGCGCGCGCTTTACGCCCAATAATTCCGGACAACGCTTGCCACCTACGTATTACCGCGGCTGCTGGCACGTAGTTAGCCGTGGCTTTCTGGTTAGGTACCGTCAAGGTACCGCCCTATTCGAACGGTACTTGTTCTTCCCTAACAACAGAGCTTTACGATCCGAAAACCTTCATCACTCACGCGGCGTTGCTCCGTCAGACTTTCGTCCATTGCGGAAGATTCCCTACTGCTGCCTCCCGTAGGAGTCTGGGCCGTGTCTCAGTCCCAGTGTGGCCGATCACCCTCTCAGGTCGGCTACGCATCGTTGCCTTGGTGAGCCGTTACCTCACCAACTAGCTAATGCGCCGCGGGTCCATCTGTAAGTGGTAGCCGAAGCCACCTTTTATGTTTGAACCATGCGGTTCAAACAACCATCCGGTATTAGCCCCGGTTTCCCGGAGTTATCCCAGTCTTACAGGCAGGTTACCCACGTGTTACTCACCCGTCCGCCGCTAACATCAGGGAGCAAGCTCCCATCTGTCCGCTCGACTTGCATGTATTAGGCACGCCGCCAGCGTTCGTCCTGAGCCAGGATCAAACTCTCCGATAAAGTAGTTTGACTGACTACGCACATCGCTGTGCGATTTATAAAAATGAATTAACAGGTACGTTTTGTCTTGTTTAGTTTTCAAAGAACTTTGTTTACCG
>NZ_JBHTRF010000264.1:0-1006 GCF_042796115.1 Kitasatospora sp. NPDC056446
CCCACAGAGGGGTTAAGTGGTCTAGAGAAGTTCTTTGCTGGCGCTGGCAAGTCCATCATGGACCCAGCTACCGGCGCTGCTCAGCTTCTCTCCTCTGAGGCTGCCCCGTACCTTTTCGGACTTAGCGGGGTCGCCACTAAGGCCATAGATGAGCGCTTTGGTGTTGGTGAGCGCGCGGACCGCGAAGCCGCTGAGGCTCGTGTGCGAGATAAGCCCTTGATGGACACAGGGGCTGGCCTAGCTGGGAACATTGCCGGGCAGATTGCACAAGCTGCTGTTCCAGCAGGGCGCGGAGCATCATTAGCTGGGCGATTGGCTAGAGCAGCGCCGTACGCGGAGTCCGCTGTGAGGGGGGCTGTTTTTTCTGGTTTGCAGCCTACTGTAGGGGATGAAAGTCGGGCGGAACGTGCAGCTATCGGTGCCGCAGGCGGTGCAGCAGGCCAGGCTGTATCTGGGTTGGCAGGAACTGCCGCGCGTAGAGCGGGAGAGGCGATGCAACCAGCCATCGCAAGCTCTATTGCAACCGCGAAGCAGGCTGGGATACCGCTTCATGTTGCGCAAGTCAGCGAATCCCGATTCCTTAAAGGCTTGTCCTCCGTTCTGAATACTCTTCCATTCAGCGGGGCGTCCAGCGCGGGACGAAACCAGCAACAAGCATTCAATCGCGCCGTTTCCAATACGTTCGGCGCGGATGCACCTGTTCTTACCGATGATGTGATGCGTGCCTCTCGCGATGGGATCAGCAGCGTCTATAACAACATCTTCAGCCGTAACAACGTCTCTCTCGACAGATCCGATCTAGTCCGCTTGGCGGGGATTGAGCAGACGGCAATGAAGAACATGACTGGTGATAGAGCGCAGGTAGTCAGGAATCAGCTCGATAGCATTCTCGACAACTTCGCGGACGGATCAGTCAGTGGCGCAAAGTACCAATCGCTTCGGAGCGAGCTAGCAAAAGTTAAGGGTGATCCCGCCATTGAAGGAATGGTAAAGGCCCTTCGTAGAG
>NZ_JBHTRF010000265.1:0-1005 GCF_042796115.1 Kitasatospora sp. NPDC056446
GGCCTGACCCGCACCGGCCGCGCCAACACCAGCAACTGGCCCGGACAGTTCTTCACCAGCCGCACCTATTACACGCGCGGCCGGCTGGACTTCCAGATCGACAGCTGGAGCGCCTACGCCGAAGACAGCATCCGCGCGGGGCGCCTGTCGTTGCGTCCCGGCCTGCGCATCGACCATGACAGCTACATGCAGCACACCACGGTCGCACCGCGCCTGGCGATGTCACTGGATCTCGACACCGCCGGCGACACCCAGCTGATCGCGGGCGCCAACCGCTACTACGGCCGCAACGCGGCCACGTGGCGGCTGCGCGATGGCCTTGATCGGCTGCAATACAGGAACCAGCGCCGCCCCACCCTCGACAGCGAGTGGACCGCAGGTACGCAGACCGCCAACGGGCTGCATTTCGATCGCCTGAGAATCGCCTACGACGATGAGCTGATGCTGGGCGTCAAGCAGCAATGGAAGGGCTGGGAGTTCCTCGGCAAGGTCGTCAACCGCAAGGGGCGTGACCAGGTCGTGCGTTCCAGCAGCCGGGTGCAGGACGAACGCGCGGATGACCCTTCGCTGGCCACCCACTACGAAACCTGGAGCAACGACGGCCGCAGCGAGACACAGATCATCAGCCTTACCGTGCGCCCCCTGCACCGCCTGCAGTTCGGCGGAACCAGCACCACGGGCCTGCTGGCGCTGGACTGGACCGACAGCCGCTCTTCTGCGCCCGACTACGAGGACGACTTCAGCACCGCGTACTACGAGAATCCGATCATCCGCTACGACGGCAGCTACATCCGCTACCGCGATCGTCCGGCAGACAACTTCAACCGCCCATGGACCGCGCGACTGGCCACCACCACGCACATCCCGGCAGCTCGGCTGACCTGGGGCAATACGCTCCGCTACCGGGCCGGGTATCGCGCGATCCGGGACACCGGACTGAAGGATGTCCATGACGGCCAGAGCGTCGCGGTCTGGGAAAGACGGCGGTTTGCCCCTTCGTTGATC
>NZ_JBHTRF010000266.1:0-1004 GCF_042796115.1 Kitasatospora sp. NPDC056446
CCCTCATGAAGGGTTGAAAGAGCGATTCCTGACCATGGTCGTTGAAAACAACGGCCCATGGGCAAGCGCAGCTAGTCATTATGACGGGACGCCGTGACACGGCCTTCAGTGGAAGGCTGAAGGCCGCCTAAGATCAGTTGTCTACTGGGCGAACTGAGTTCCGCGATTGGATGCGCATTGCTTTGGTATGCACACGTCCAGCGAGGTGCTCACGAATCGTGACTCATTTACGGTGCAGACGACGCCAATTCCCTCGCTGAGATAGAAGGGGGATGAGTAATGACGTGTATCGCTGAGGTAGCACCTTCCGTTGTCAATGCCAATCGTGGCTGTTCGGGCTCCGGCGACAGAGCTTTCTGCGTTCATTTGGCCTGTTGAGTAGTAGGAGATTCCCACAGGCACGCGTCCGTTCGGCGCAGTTGCCGTAACCCAGTCAATACTCTTCGAGTTCAATTTTGAGGTTGGATTCCCCGGGGTGTTTTCACGTGTGCATACCCAGCCTGCTGCTGGTCCTTCAATCGTCCCCTCCCCTTGAGATGGTTCCATATCCATGGAAGCGCAGAAGGCCTGATGATAGAGCTTAGTCGCCTCCGACTGATCGCTGTATCGATAGATCAGACGTCCAAATCCATCTGGCTTCAGATGCTGATCAACTTCAATCTGCCCTCCGTCGAAGTCTGGCCAAGTTGTACGGCGAACAATGATGATCTCTCCCTTGGGGCTGAGCTCCGTTCTGTCGATACTCAATGGTGTTCCTGCGAATGCAGGCGATGTGGCGGCGATTGCGAGACACAGGAGCAGCGTCCGATTACTCATTTGTGAGTCTCCGTTCTAGCGTTGCGGAGACACTAGGCTCAACAATATTCAGTTTTCAGATTGTGACCCGCGCTGTGCTTGTCCAGATTTCAAACTTTCCTCATTCGTTTGAATGTTGATCCATCGCTCAATCGCACTTCACCGCATACACCGGCCCGGCGCCGATCAGCATCAGCGCCATGTAGTCG
>NZ_JBHTRF010000267.1:0-1000 GCF_042796115.1 Kitasatospora sp. NPDC056446
CTCACCGGCGCTCCAGCCTTGGCCTCGACGCTCGCAAGGAACCGGTCAAAATCGGTGAAATTGCTGTCGTTGGGCGATGCGTTGTGGTGCCAGCCGTTGATGAATACCACCACAGGCAGGTCGGCCGGCTCCTCCGCCAGCCAGTGCTGCAGGCGGTCGAACTGGCCCGGCCAATGGAACCGCCCTGCATCATCGATCTCGATCACCATGCGCTCGCTGCGCGCCGGTGCGTCGAGTCGCACGGCCTCGTGCTCGGGCCAGTAGGCGACATCGGGCACGCTGGTACAGGACGAAAGACCGCACACGATCAGGCACAGGCCGGCAATCCGCCGCATGAGCGTTCTCCTTGGTGGGGCACAGGCCCCTCCCCGGGGCCTGCGCGCTGCGATCCTAGCCTGCGGTCACGGGCACTGGACGACCGCCTGTCGGAAGGTCCAGACTGCCGCTGCGATGTATCGAACCGGGGGGAACGATGCTGCACCCAGCACTGCGGGCCGGCTGCCTGATTCTGGCCGCTGCCCTGGCCTGCGCGCCCTGCGCGGCCTTCGAACTGCAGATGGTGACCCGTGCCCAAGCCAAGGATCTGCGCACCAGGCTGGACCAGCTTGGCGTTCGCGGCGTCTCGTTGCAGATGATCCTGGATAGCGGCTACGAGCCCGTGCACGAGCGCATCATGCTGATGTCGTACGGCTGCCCCGGCCAACCATCCTGCGCGGCCCATTCCGAGCGCGGCCATATCAGCATGGGGCTGCAATGGAACGACAATCCCCCGGATGTGCCCTCCCTTGGCGCCTGCCAGGGGAAGGTAGTGATGATGCCGCACCGGAGCGGAAACTGCTGGCTGGCTCATATGCTGAAGGCCAAGCGCAATCCCGATGCCGGTTACGGCGAAGCGTCACTGATGGCGCAGCGCTCGCACTACGGCGACATGCAGTTCCTGCATGCCATGGCGAGCGAGCCCGGTGTAGCGGCGTCGACCACGCTGGAACACATGATGGCC